>NZ_LZJA01000181.1:0-111522 GCF_001666785.1 Mycobacterium sp. E3305
TGATCGACCGGCGCTACCGGCAAGCGGTCACCGCGGCGGCCAGCGGCTGCGCGGCCGCCCTCGACGCGCTGCACTGGCTCACCCAATCACGGTCTCCGACGGCCGTGCGGCCCACTTCACCCACATCTCTTGGTGAGTGACACCGGTTGTACACGAGGGCCGTTCAGCCCAGTGCGGCAAGAAGCTCGCGACACGCTTCCTCGCAGCGCCGGCAGACAGCGGCGCAGATGCGGCAGTGCTCGTGATGCGCTGAGTGCAGTTCGCATTCGTCGCCGCAAGCCTTACATGTGACCGCGCATGCCTCCAGCACCGCGCGGGTGATGTTCGCATCGTATTCGGTATGACGGGACAGCACGCGGCTGGTCGTCGCGCACATGTCGGCACAGTCGAGGTTTGTGCGAACGCATTTCGTGAGGTGCGCGACCCGTTCTTCGCTGAGGTCGGAATCCGCGCACGCCGTGCATGCCTGAGCGCACTCGATACAGGTTTCGATGCACCGGATCAGTTTGGCCTTATCGACACGACCGAGCTCCCTGGGATAGGTATCCAGCATGCTGCTTACGGTGTCCATTGACCCGTTCTCCAATCTGTCTGAAACTGAAAGCTTGTGTGGCAAAAGCTAATGTGGTCTAGCGGGGTACTGAATCCGGTCCAGGTCGATCCTCCTCAATCCGGCTGACATACGCTTGATCCGGTCTTGGCCCCTAGTCGTCGACCACCTCGAGGCAGGTGCTTCCGTTTCACGGGTAAGTCATCGACTTCGGCGGCCTGATACCGACGTCTACTTGCTGCCGGGTCCGACGATGGCGACGACCTCGATCTCGACATGCTGGTTGAGTAGTGCGAGCGCCTCGACGCCTACGCGGTCCACACCGGCGGATTTTCGCCGAACAGCTTGCGGAACTGGTCCACCATCACCGACATGTGTTCATCACCAATGGCTTCGTCGGCGGTGGGGACGTGGTAGGAGTGGACGCTCACGACGTCGCTCTAGCCGGCGCCCGCCTCGGCTAGGGTCTTTTCGACGTTGTCGAACGCCTTGACGATCTCCTTTTCCAGGGACGTGGCCGACAAGGAGAAGTCCGCCTCCCAGCCGCCTTGGCCCGAGATCTCGATGCGATCGCCGACGCGCAACGCTTGTCTGTAGTGGTTACGGGTGCGGGCGATCTCGCCGTATCCGGGTGTGTCGAAAAATTCGGGCTTGGTCATCGGGTCTTCCTCTCGTCATAGATTCCTGAGCCGCGGAGTTGCTGCGCCAGATGTGCTGTCCGAGAAGGGCGGTTGGTCTCGGCGTTGGAGGTCGCTGACTCAGACCAACGACCACTATCGGTGCGGATGGGGCGAGATGTCGTCATCCGGCTGCGTAATTCACCCGGGTGAGCGGCCGCCGATGAATCGGGTCTGCGGTGCGTATTCTCGACCAGGGCGCACTCGAGCAAGCCGCCCCGCGGTCGATGTCCCCAATTCTTCCCGCACCGACCCCTCAGTTCTCGTTGCCTGCCGGTGTGGTTGAGGTTTCGTTTCTGATCGTGGCGATGGCTGCAGCGTCCTGCACCGCGACTTGGTTGGCGGCGCGTAGTACGGCGCGCACATCGCCGGCGGGTATGACGGCGGCGCCCGAGGAGTCGGCAAAGACGTAGTCTCCGGGACGGACCGCCACCCCGGCGACCACGACGGGGCGGTTCGCCTCGTAGGGGGTGACGGAATCGCCGCCCCACCGCGTTGTTTCGCCTCGGCAATAGATGGCGAGGTTGAAGCGTTGGAGCTCGGCGAAGTCGCGCAGCCGCCCGTCCGCGAGAATGCCGGCGAGCCGATGGTTGCTGACCCGAGATAGCTTAGTCCCACCGCCCAGTGACGCGTCCGTGTAGCCGTTGCTGGCCAGGACCAGCACGCGCCCGTCGGCGCCGCCTTTGATGGCGTCGTAGAACAACCTCTTGAAGTTGTAGCGCTCGGGCGGGAGAGCGGCCCGGCACGCCGGGAAGTAGGAGATGGTCACGGCGGGACCGAAGAGCTGGCGACCGGGAGTGGGGCTCACCAGGTCGAGGAGATGACACCGATGGCGGTGCAGACGCCCCATGGCGTCCACGATGTCGGCGGTGCGCACCCGGCCGGCGAGTGCGTCGAGGGACTCCATCAGTCCGCCGGGATCGGGACACGCCAGGACTCGGCGCCGCGGAAGTCCAGCCACACATCGGTGGGCGTTCGCACAAGCCGGGCCAGGATGTTTTCGCAGCACGGGCACCGCACCACGACGCCGGGCCCGCGGTGATAGACGTGACTTTCAGCGAAGGGCCCACTGCGACAGCATTTCCCGCAGGTCAATGTCAAAGCGGTGGCGTCGAGTCCGAGCACTTCTGCGACGGCGCCCGCGACCGCGTTACCGTCTACGTGCATTGGTTCGGTCATCACTCCTCGTTTCTTCGATCAACTGCTCGGCCCGAACCGCTCGGTCCGGATGGCGGACGGCTGATGCCCCTGTTCGATCAGCTTCGCGGTCACCGACTCCACAAATCCCGTTGGGCCGCATATGTAGACGCGCGCGACGTCGTCGCCGGGCACCCATTCCGTCGACACGAGGTCGGCGGCGCGGACCCGGCCGGGCGGCCGGGTGGTCTGCGGCGCGGCCACCCTGGTGTAGACCAATGCGATCTGCAGCCAGTCACAGTCGCGCTCGAGCCGGCGCAGCTCTTGGGCGTAATACACGTCGTCGGGACTGCGCACCGAATAAACCAACCGAAAGTCGGCGCTCCCGACCGTTACCCGCTGTCGCAGCATGGCCATCAACGGCACGATTCCCGATCCGCCACCGACGAGCAGAACCCGAGCCTCATGGTCGGGCCGCCAGACGAACCAGCCGCCGATGGGTCCTCGGAGTTCGATCTCGTCGCCGGCGACGAGCCCGTTGAGATAGGGCGAGACTTCCCCGTCTGGAATCTGCTGCACAGTGAGCTCGATGCGCTCGCCGTCGGCCGGTCTGCTCAGTGAGTAGCTGCGTTGCGCGCTGTACCCGTCCTCGGCGGTCAGCTTGATATCGATGTGCTGGCCGGCCAAGTGGCCGCTCCAGCCCGGCACGGTCAGTCCGATCGTTTGCGCAGACTCGGTCTCGGATTCAGAGTGGACCACGCGCGCGACCCGCCACTGCAACTTCCCATTGATGCGGACGTCCACAGCCGTCGTCAATCCCCGGCGTAGCGTTGTTCTCGCCACGGATCGCCGTAGTTGTGATAGCCCAGCCCCTCCCAGAACCCCGGCGTGTCGCTGTCGCGCAGCTCAATGGATCTCACCCATTTCGCGGACTTCCAGAAATACAGGTGCGGTACCAGTAGTCGTGCCGGGCCGCCGTGCACCGGGCCGAGCGGCGCGCCCTGGTACGCGTAGACAATCCAGGCCTTACCACCGAGAAGGTCGCCCAGCGGAAGGTTGGTGGTGTAGCCACCGTAGGAACCGACCAATGCGAATCCGGCAGCCGTGTCGATCGATTCGAAAAGTGTGTCCAGAGAGACGCCTTCCCACTTCGTATTCAGCTTGGACCACGTGGTGACGCAGTGGATGTCCACGTTGAGCCGCTCGCTGGGCAGGAGCTTGAGCTGGGCCCAGGTCCACGAATGTTCGGCGCCGAGCTCGTTGCGGATGGTGAATCGCCAGTCATCGAGATCGATCCGCGGAGTCGGTCCTGCTTGCAGGACAGGAAAGTCCCCGGTCAAATGCTGGCCGGGCGGCAGTTCGGGGCCCGATTCAGCACGGCGTCCACGAAATCCTTTGTTGACGAAAGTCATTGGTGCTCCGTCTCGCTGTGGTGATCAACCCGAACAAAGCGGAAATAGGGGTGCTGCTGGGATACGACCTCGGCGAATCACCTGCGGCGCCGGGGGAAAGGCAAAAACAACCGTGGTGGCGTCGAATTTCATTCTGCCCCTGCCGCCTGCGGTAGCCGGACCACTCCGCCGGCAGCGAATCCGGCGTCGACACCGGAAGCGAATCCCATCGACAACACGGTGCGGGCAAAGAAGACGTCGGTGAGATATGCGAGTGCGACCGCCCAGCGGTTGACTAACCGGGGAAGCGCGTAGAGGTGGTAGGCGCGGGTGATGAGCTTCGCGGGATAGCCCGACAGGTGCACGCCCAACGGATTGGCGACGGCGTAGCGCGGACCCAAGTCGACCACCATGCCCTTGTCGCTGTGGCGATAGTCCTTTCGCTGGCCGTAGCCGAGACTTGCTGCGACGTTGCGGGCCAACGTCTTCCCTTGTCGGGTCGCGTGCTGGGCGGTCGGCGGGGCGATCTTGCCAGGCCGGGTTAGGTCCGAAACGGCGGCGGCGTCGCCCGCGGCAAACACGTCGGGATGACCGGTTACCTGCAAATCGGTCCGCACCTTGAGCCGGCCCCGCTCGGTTTCCAATCCCAGCGTGGCGATCAGCGGTGAGGGGGTCACGCCGGCCACCCACGCAACCGTGTACGTGTCGATGCGCGAACCGTCGATGAGCACGACATGATCGGCGTGAACCTCCCTGAGGGTGGTGCCTAACCGCACGTCGATTCCGCGCGAGCGCAACACGCGCATCGCGGCGTCGCCGAGCCTCTGCCCCAGCTCGGGCATGACCCGGTTGGCCAAGTCCAGCAGCACAAACCGCACCGAGGCCCGATCGAAATGCATCTGCTTCGCCGCGGCGTCGGCGAGCGCACGCAGCTGCGCCGTCAATTCGGAGCCGGAATACGACGCACCGACAACGACAATCGTGCGTCGCGCGGCCGCGCGCTTCTCATTCTCGTCCACGCAAGCCAGTTCCAACTGCTCGATCACGCGATCACGCAGATACAGCGCCTCGGCCGTCGACTTCAGCCCGTGCGCGTATTCGGCCAAGCCGGGTATATCGAACAGCCGGGTCACCGAGCCCGGCGTCAAGACCAGCCGATCCCAGGACGGCGTCCCTACTTGGCCCTCCGGATCGGTGAACGACAGCAGATGCCGGTCGAAGTCAACGCTATCGACGTGGCCACGCACCGCCCGCACGCCCTTGAGCGTTCCGGCCAGCGGAACACAGACAAACCTCGGGTCGACGAGCCCTCCGGCGACATCCGCGAGCAATGGCGTGTACTGCAGGTAGTCGACCGGTGAAACTATGGTCACCCTCACATCGGAGGCACCCGCCCTGGCTAGCCGTCGGACCAGTCGGCGCGCGCACTCGAAACCGGCGAACCCGCTGCCGACGATCACAACCGAGGTGGTCGGTGCCGCCTTCCGCGGTCGACGGTGAACTGGGACCGCCTCCATATCTCTTCTCCTGTTTGATCTTCGGGTATCCACCGAGTGTCGGGGATCGATCGCGTGAGGTCGTGCTGTTCCTTGGCCGGCCACGGGGTCCTCGACGGCGGCGTGGCAGCCGGCTGTGGAGATCTCCAGCACGAGCATTCCCCGCCGCCGGGCCCTCTGTCATCACTCCTCAGCACGATTCACCCGGGTGATAACGGCGCAAGCCGCGGGTGAGGAATGATGTGCGACTCGAAGGTTGCGGCGACCCCTTGCAAGGGCGGAGGGAATCATCGGATCCGGGGTGTAATTGCGCCGCGCCGAAGGGGACTCTGAAGCGCTCGCACCACAGGATTACACTCCTGAGCGTGTCGGTATCGGCCCCATTGGGCACGACGTAATCGGCGTTCCCCCGGTTGGCGCGTAGGCGACCGAGGTCTATGTGAGTGCCGTGTGCAAACTTTCGCCATGGGAACCGTGCATGGTCTACGGGTGCGTCGCTGAGCCACACGCGCAGTCCTGGTCCGAAGGTGGTGTGCAGGTTCTCCAGCCGCAGAATTTGTGCCCCGTCAGCCAGGGTTACGAGGCGCGCGACACCACTGGTTCGATGGATGTGACCGGTGAATTCTCCACGGCGGGTGGTCCGCGCTCCCGGCGGCAGCCTTTCATCGGCGGTGGTCCTGACCAACAATTTCCACGGTTGCAGCCACCACAGCGCCACTGGCAGTCCGGCGATGGCGATCGCTGGTCGAGCGAGGCGATGCGGGATGAACCATGCCCGGGACCGCATGGCAGTCGGCCGATTTGGTTCGCGCATCAGTTCAGATCGTCGCGGGCTATGAGCCGGCGAGCCGCCTCGGTGATCGAGCCGGACAGCGACGGATAGATCGCCAGCGTCTGCGCCAAATCGTCGACGGTGATCCGGTTTTGAACAGCCATCGCGATCGGCAGTATCAGTTCCGAAGCGATCGGCGCGACCACCACGCCGCCGATGATCACGCCGCTGTCCTGCCGGCAGAATAGCTTGACGAAGCCCTGGCTCAGTTCCGACATTTTGGCCCGCGCATTGGTTTTCAACGGCAGCGTGATGCTGCGGGCCTGAATCGAGCCGCGGTCGATCGCGGTCTGCGAGACACCCACCGTCGCGACCTCCGGATGGGTGAACACCGTCGCCGCGACGGTGCCCAACCGGAGCGGCCCTACGGCCTCACCGAGCGCGTGATACATCGCGATTCGGCCCTGCATCGCGGCAACCGAGGCTAACGGCAGAACGCCGGTGCAGTCCCCCGCGGCGTAAATGCCCACGGCCGATGTCCGTGACACCCGGTCGACGGCGATGTGGCCGCTGGGCCCGGGTTCGATGCCCACGCGTTGTAAACCCAGCCGGCGGGTGTTGGGCACGGAACCGAGTGTCATCAACGCGTGGCTGCCCTCAACGGTGCGGCCGTCGGTCATTGTCACGACCACCTGCTCGCCGATGCGCCGCACGGATTGCGCCCGCGCGTGTTTGATCACTTTGACCCCGCGTTGGGCGAACGATTCCTCGAGCACCCGCGCGGCGTCGGCGTCCTCGTACGGCAACACCCGGTCGCGACTGGCTACCAGCGTTACACTCACGCCCAATTCGTTGTAGGCGTTGGCGAATTCGGTCCCGGTCACCCCGCATCCCACCACGATCAGGTGGTCGGGCAACGAGTCCAGGCCGTAGAGCTGGCGCCAGGTCAGGATGCGCTCGCCGTCCGGGCGCGCCGACGGCAGGACCCGGGGGCTCGCGCCGGTGGCGATCAAAACCACATCGGCATCGCGGATCGTGGTGCTGCCGTCGCGCGCGCTCACCTTGACGCGGTGACGCGCCAGACCGGGAGCCGTATCGACCAGCTCGCCGCGGCCCGCGATCAACTCGACACCCATGCTCAGCAGCTGGGCGGTGATATCCACCGATTGCTCGGCAGCGAGCATCTTGATCCGCTGGTGGATGTCCGCCAAACAGACCTTGGCGTCGTCAATGTGGATGTCGAAACCCAGGCGGGTCGCCCGTCGCAGTTCGGTGCGTAGCCCGGTGGAGGCGATAAAGGTCTTCGATGGCACGCAGTCGCACAGCACCGCAGCGCCGCCGACCCCGTCGGAATCGACGACGGTGACGCGGGCTACGGCGGGATCTCGTGCAGCCGCGACCAATGCCGCCTCGTAGCCGGCCGGGCCGCCGCCGAGGATCACGATGCGGATCATTGCGGCTCGAATCTCACCCACTACCCGAACGAGAGGTCGTCAAAGACGCCTCCCTCACCGGCGCCGGTGTCTTCGTCGACAACGATGTGCATGGCGGCTTCCTCGGCCGAGGCGGCGCCGCCGTCAATGCCGACGTCGTGGGCGAGGTAATCCGTCCCGGGGTCCGTAGGGTCGACATCGAAGGCGACAAGCCGACCTGCGCGCATGTCGCCGACCTGGTCGTCGATAGGCTCCCCGTCGCTGTCGGCGCTATCACCGATTCCGTCGCCATCCCACTGATCGGTCACGTCGGGTACCTCACGGGCCAGTCGGCGCGCCAGACTTTCATGGGTCCGCGCTTCCCTCGCGGTGAGACCCCAGGCCCGAAGTTCACGGGGCCGTTCCGGGGGTGAGTAGCCCTCGTCGAGGTCGACGCCCGTTTGTTCCGAGTCCAGGCTTTCTTCTGGTTCGAGCAGATGGGCTTGCACATCATCGAATTCAGAAATCCCCATCTGTGCCGTCTCCATTCCATATCCGCGAGGTCTTGGTTGTGCTGGCGGATGCGCTGCTGTTGAGACAACGGCACGCAGTGCGCAGCTGTAGACGTTTTGAATCATGACGTGCAGAGGGGTGAACTGTCGTCGCCCACCTTCGCCACTCACCCGGGTGATAGACGGCAAACGAACCGCCGTGAGCGCCGTCCACGAATTCGGCGATCTGTGCGCATCGACCTCAACAGTTTCGTCATCGAAGTCGCCATGAAAGTTTGCGCGGCCCCGACGATTGGGCCGATCGCGCAGGTCGAAGGCGAAGGGCCGGCCTGCGCGGTCACCCGGATGATTTGCCCCGGCGGGTGATGACCACTCACCCCGTCGCGCTAGATCCTGGCACCGGAACGACAACCGGAGGTCTTGTGGAGGCGAGAAAGGGCCGTACCCGCGGCCGGGCTGCGTGGTTCGGGATCGGCAACGGAACAAACGCAACCGACCGCCGGCGCGACGAAGTTGCCCCCGATCGGTCCGCGAACTCAGGTCGGGTTTTTCAACGGCGAATTGGCCGCGTGTGTTTGGTGGCCGAAAGAAGGTGATGCAATGACCGCTGGGTTCAGACGTTCGCGCATACGGTCCTCGTTCTCCCGTGGGGCATGGACCACAGCGCAGGGCAGGACCGTTCTCCCGCACCGCTCCCCTGCGGCCCGGTCCTGTCCGGCTCGGGCACGCGATGGCGCGCCGCCCTGCATGCCAATGCTTTTCGCGATGGCGGGGACGTAACGTGAGCCGCGGGCACGCTGATTGCACAAAGGCGCAAGACGTCACCCTGACCGCTGAATTCGAAAGCGCAGTCATCCCGCTTCTCGAGCGGCTGCATCGGCAAGCTCTTCGGATGACGTCCAATCGAGTGGATGCCGAGGATCTGGTTCAAGAAACGATGCTCAACGCGTATGCCGGATTCCGGGCATTCCAGCGGGGAACAAACGTCGAGGCGTGGCTGCGACGGATCATGACCAACACCAACATAAACAGCTACCGGAGGCAAAAGCGCCGTCCCGCGGAACATCCGAGTGGGGAGGTCTCCGATCGACAGCTGGCCGCCAGCGCCCCACGCACGCCCGGGGGCCTACGATCTGCCGAAGACCGGGCGCTCGAACTGCTGCCGAATCCCAACCTCAAGGCGGCAATGATGCGCCTGCCCGAGCAGTTCCGCACGGTCGTGTATTTCGCCGATATTGCGGGCTACTCCTACAAGGAGATCGCCGCCATGACGGACACCCAGCAAGGAACCGTGAGTTCGAGGCTGAACCGCGGTCGAAAACAATTGCGCGAATTGCTCTGCGCCGCGGCAACCCAGGACGTGCCCATAACGATCGAAGGCCTCGATTGGAGGACCCGGCAGCGGCGAATTGTCAACGACGCCAAGCCCGGATGGGCCCAGCCGGCAAGCGCTGATCGCTGAAGGTCTGGAACAGGAGGTCAACTGATTTGATCAATAAAGCGAGAGCTCGGTGCGGGCGCGTGGTTACCCCGTCGTCGCCGTGGAACATCGGCCTGATGCTGCCCGGACCGGAGCATCTGGCTTTCTATGCCGGCGTTGGCGCGATGGCCCTGTTCGGGATCATGGAATGGCCCGTCGTCACCGCGTTGGTGGTGGGTCATACGCTGGTCAACGCGCAACACAACAAGGCTCTTCAATCGCTTGGCGAGGCGTTGGAAGACGCCTAGCGGCAGTCGATTACGAGCCGGCGGCAACAATTGGCGACCGCCAGATCTCATGGTCGCAGGATCAGGACAGCGACCACACTGGTGATCAATCCGAATAGCAGGTGCAGCCCGAGCGCGATCGGTACGGGATTGACCCTCGCCACCCCCCGTGCGCCAGAATCAATCGCGCCGACGCCAACATAGTTGATGAGCCAGAGCGCCACGCCCGCCACCAGACCAGTTGAGAGGTACGCGTGCGTGAAATCCTGCGAGACAAGAACGATGACGACGCCGAACACCGCCGAGAGCGTGACGTGCAGGGCCCCGCCGACCAGGGTGGCCACACCAAACGCCCTGGTGTGTGTCCGTCTTGGGCCCAAGATGAGCCCGCCGATACTGTTGGGTAGCGTCCACAATCCCCGCCCACTCACCGCGCCGTAGGCCATGCCTAGCGCGGCTATTGCGAGTCCGCCGACAATGCCACCGATAACGCCTGCGACGTAGCCGCTCACAATTCCTCCTCATTGTTCTTCGGACCCGGACGCCTGGCGTGACGGGTGAAACCCGCAGAGCGCAAGGTATTTAGCGGTGAAGTGCCCGCGACCAGGACGCCGCGAACCTGGCCACCCCGTCGTGTTCGAGTACAGCGAATACGTCCGGCAGATCGACACCGACTGCGGTCAGTTGGTCGAACATCTCCTGCGCCTTTACCGCCTGGCCCGCCATGGTCTCACCGGCGATGACGCCGTGGTCGGCCACCGCCTCCAGCGTCGCCTCAGGGATGGTGCTGACCGTGTTTGGTGCCACAAGTTCCGTGACGTACCTCGTGTCAGGGTAAGCGGGGTTCTTTACACCGGTGGAAGCCCACAACGGCCGCTGCACGCGAGCACCCGCGGCGCGGAGCTCGGCGTAGCGTGGCTCGGCTTCGAAGGCCTGCTGGTAGGCCGCGTAGGCCAGTCGGGCGTTGGCGATGCCCGCCTGTCCTCGCAGTCTGCGCGCCTCATCGGTGCCGATCGCCTCGAGTCGCTTGTCGACTTCGGCGTCCACTCGCGACACGAACAGTGATGCCACGGAGTGGATTTGGGAGATATCAGCGTCCGCCTGCCTGGCGGCCTCGATGCCGGCCAGATAGGCGTCCATCACCGCTCGATGCCGTTGGACAGAAAAGATCAGCGTGACGTTGACCGAGACACCTTTGGCCAGCGTCGCGGTGATCGCGGGCAGCCCCGCTGTGGTCGCCGGTATCTTGATGAACACGTTGGGCCGGTCGACCACCTTGGTCAGCTCGACGGCCTGCGTGACCGTTGCCTCGGTGTCGTGCGCCAGCGAGGGATCGACCTCAATGGAGACTCTCCCGTCGACCCCGTCAGAGGCCTCCCACTGCGGTCGGAGTACATCGCACGCCGCCCGGACGTCGTCCGTGATCGCCGTGCGGACCGCGGTGTCGATGTCGGTACCTCGGCCCGTCAGCTCGGCGATCTGGCCATCGTAGGCGCGGCCGTTTGTCAGCGCACGCTCAAAGGTGGACGGGTTAGTAGTCACGCCGACAACGCTTCTCGTGTCGATCAGCTGCCGCAGCTTGCCGGACTGCAGCAGGTCGCGCGACAAGTCGTCCAACCAGACCGATACCCCTGCCGCCGATAGTGCAGCAAGATTCGGGTTCTGAGTCATCCCGTCACCGCCGCTCGCCGGTCGCCAAGCCGCGACGAAACCACTGCAGATACAGCCCGATAGAGCACCAGCGGCGCGTACGCACTCAGCAGCACCTGCCAATCGGGCGAAGCAGCCGGGCCGACGTCGTTATTGACTGGGCTCGGCATGTTCCGCCCCGACTGGCCCCCCGCCGCCGGCACCATTACCGCAATTGGGCAACGTCCACTCGGGGCGGACGTAGTGGCAGGTGTAGCCGGATGGATACCGCTGCAGATAGTTCTGGTGCTCGGGTTCGGCTTCCCAAAACTCGCCGGCCGGGCTCACTTCGGTGACGACGGGGCCGGGCCAGCGACCTGATTCTTCGACGTCGGCAATGGTCTGCACCGCGATCTGCTTTTGCTCGTCGTCGAGATAGAAGATCGCTGATCGGTAACTGGTTCCGACATCGTTGCCTTGACGGTTCTTGGTGGTCGGGTCGTGGATCTTAAAGAAGAATTCCAGCAATGCCCGGTAATCGGTCTCGCGGGGGTCGTAGGTGATTTCGATGGCCTCCGCGTGGCCGGGGTGATTGCGGTAGGTGGGATGGGTGTTACTGCCGCCGGTGTAGCCGACCCGGGTGGACACCACACCGGGACGCTCGCGAAACAGGTCCTCCATACCCCAAAAGCAGCCACCGGCAAGGACGGCGATCTTGTGGTCAGTCATGATTTCTCCTCGCCGACGCTTTGGTGCCGCTCCGATTCATCTTTGGTGAACAACCGCAGATACTGCCCATAACCCTGGGCTTCCAGCTCGTCGCGGTGGATGAATCGCAGGGACGCCGAGTTGATGCAGTAGCGCAAGCCGCCCGCTTGTGCGGGGCCGTCAGGGAATACGTGCCCCAGATGGCTGTCGGCGTGGGCGGATCGCACCTCGACCCGCTCCATGAAGTGGCTGCGGTCGCGCTTCTCGACAAGGCTGTCCGCGCCGATGGGCCGGGTGAAGCTGGGCCAACCGCTTCCGCTGTCGAATTTGTCCACCGAGGCGAAAAGCGGTTCACCAGAGACAACGTCGACGTAGATGCCGGGTTCATGGTTGTCGCAGTACTCGCCCGTGAACGGAAGCTCCGTGCCGCTCTGCTGAGTGACGCGGTACTGCTCGGGGGTTAGCGCGGCAACCGCGGCAGGGTTCTTGCTGTAGTTGTGTGACACTTGATCTCCTTCGTTCGCACAGCCCGGAAGCGCCGGCGTGCCGGATTAGTTGCGGCCCGCCATGATGCCGCCATCGACGTTGAGAATCGCGCCGGTGACCCAACTGGCCTCATCGGAGAGGAGGTACGTAACGGCGTTGGCGACGTCGGCCGGGGTGCCGACGCGCCCCAGGGGGTGAAGCGGCGCGAAAGTGGCGAGTGTGGCGTCGATCTCGCCCGTCGGGATGAAACCCTCGTAGAGCGGTGTCTTGACGACGGCGGGTGCCACAGCGTTGACGCGGATCTGATGTTCGGCGAGTTCGATCGCGAGGTTATGGGTCAGCGCATGAAGTCCGGCCTTTTGCATGGAGTACGCCGACGACGGGGTCAGACCGATCGCCTGATGCGCCCACATGCTGCCGATGTTGACGATGGAGCCACCCTCCCCGCGGGCGATCATGCCCTCGACGACGGTCTGCGTCAGGAAGAACAAGGCGTAGTTGAGCTCCATGTACGAGTCGTAGGTCAGCGCGTCGTGCTCGAGAAACGGTTTGGGAACAAAGAATCCAGCTGCGTTGACCAACAGTGTCGCGTCGCCGTGATTCTCGATGACGGCGCGCTGGACGTCGCCCACCGCGCTACGATCGGTCAACTCGGCGGTGACCCCCCAGGCTTGACCGCCCGCGCCGGTCAGTTCGGCGACCGTGTCATCAACACGGTCCTTTGACCGGCCAACGATCACCGCGCTGCCGCCGTGGCGCACGATGTCAACGGCGACCTGCCGGCCCATACCGGCGCTGCCTCCGACGACGATTACCTTCTTGGAATCGAAGTGCATGGTGAACCTTTCTGCTGCTGAATTCTCGGCGACTTCTGCTGGGCCCTTTGCCCAACAACAAGAGTTGTAGCCCTGGTGATTACGCCCGGCTTCGTGTCGACTCGAACTGCTATCAATCTGCTGTTCGGCGGGGTGATCTGTCATCACCCGCCCGTTGTTTCACCCGGGTGAGTTCTGCCGGGGCGCCCAGATCAACTGCTGACACCGCAATGCCGTGACGGTGTTCGCTCTCGATCACCGCGTGAGGGGCGAAGCTCCGCGACATCAGCCCGGGCAATCAGGGGACAAGAGCTTCGCGCTTCGGTGAGGAGCCAGCGCACAGTTGAGAACCGGTGCAGCCGGAGTCGTCTGCCGCCGATTTGACGTCGGCACTTTGCAGGCAGCCGGTGCTGGCGAGTCATGACTGGATTGACGGAAGCCGGTTGTAATCCCCAGAACAAAAGTCCGGGAAGTAAAGTGGCCGCGAGATACGTTTACCCGGCGGCAGGCGACGTCAGAACGTATGCCTAAGGCAACCACCGATGTGACGACGTGTACACGAAATGACGTCGGCCGCAGATTAATTACTCAGTGCCGTATCTATTCACAGCCTTGCGGCGGCGATGAAGGAGTGTCAACCATGTACGGCTCAGATGAAGAAGTGGTCCTGATCACTGAGGCCACGGCCTTGCCAGGCAGAGAAGACGAATTGCGGATTGCGCTTTCTGAGCTAATCCCGCAGTCGCTGGCCGAAGGAGACGTGAGCACCTTCCGGCTCCACGAAGACCGAGATCAGCCAGGACATTTCACACTTTATCAGCGATTCCGAAACCAGCACGGTGTCGATCTCCACGTCCAAACCGAACACTTCGCGCTCAGCGTGCGAGCGTTGGCCCAGTTCGCTGAGAACGGCGAGGCGCAGGTCACCTTCTACCATGTATTAAGTCGCTAAGCCCCTGAGCCTCCCGCGCTCCGGGTCATACCGCCCGTCGGAAGCGGGCCCTCCGGTCTATGGTCCAGGGTGACCCCGCGGCGACAGCTAATGGCCGGGCCTTATCCAGATTGGTCAGCGCCGGGACACGCAAGAGGCCGCACCACTGTGGCATTCGGGACTAGTGCGATCCCGGCGCCGGTGCGCAGGCCGGCTCTGGCAAATCCAAATCGGCTTTGCTCAGTCGGTAGATTTCAAGGGACAAGTTGTAGTACTTGTCGGTCTCACCGACCCATTCCATGCCCACCCGCCGCGCCGTGGCCACCCCGCGATGATTGCCTGGCCGCACGACTGCGAAGACCTCACTGACACCAACATTTGTGAATGCTTGATGAGCCACCGCATGACCGGCTTCCGCGCCATAGCCGCGACCCCACAGCGCCGGTGCGACCTGCCATCCGATCTCAAGATCGCTGCGGCCAGGTGGAAGTGGAAGCAGTGCCACTCCCCCGATCAGGTCGCCAGAGTCTCTATCGGTAATCGCCCATCGGCCCAGGGGCAGGCCGGTCGCGTCGCTTTCGGCGATCCACGCGCCCAAGAGTTGACGCATGTGCACGTCGTCGGTGATCACGGGCAGCGCCGGACACAGCCAACGCGAAACCTCCGCGGCCCCATATATCCCACAGGCGGCGGCGTCGTCGTCGAGCTGCCAAGGGCGCAACAAGAGCCGGGCCGTCAGTATGCGGCGCGTGCCAGGGTCCCATTCGACGTGACGATGCTCAGTCATTTCGCCTCCTGGGTTTGTCATACACACTTACTACGGCAAGTCACCCAATTTTAATCCCCGCCAAGAGCGAAAACTCGTGGCCGGCAACCCGCGGCGTTCCAACGTTCCCAGCCCGAAATCCTCGATGAGCACGTGCGCCTCGCGCGATGAGCTCGCGGGCCGCCGTCAGATCGCCCGGCTCGGCCAGATCGAGCGTAGCGCCGCGCTTTCCGGCGTTGAGTACTCGAACGTCCGGAGCGCTGCGGGTCGCCGACTCCGCCCGGGAACGGACCCCACCGGCGCAACGGATCTCCGGCTGGCTCAATTTTGGGTGACCTCGGCGCCGAGGTCGACGAAAAGCTCTGCGGTGTAGGAACTTCAGATCTCACTGGCGAGTGCGACGGTGTGGAGCCCGGCGCGGTGTCCCGTCACGCCGGAACTCCGATGGCCTTCACCTCCATGTACTGATGCAAGCCGCTGATCCCCCCGCTCTCCCGGCCGAACCCGCTCAGCTTGTAACCGCCGAACGGCGCGTCGCCCGGCCCGATGCCGTTGACCGCGACCTGGCCCGTGCGCATCCGCCGGGCGACCGCGAGCGCCCGGTCCACGTCGGCGCCCCACACCGCACCGGAGAGCCCGTAGCACGAGTTGTTCGCGATCGCGACGGCGTCGTCGTCGTCGCGGTAGCGCAGCACCGAGAGCACGGGGCCGAACACTTCCTCCTGCGCGATCGTCGAATCCGGTTGCACGCCGGTGAGAATCGTCGGTTCGAAGTAGTAGCCGACGTCCAGTCCGACAGGGCGACCGCCGCCGGTGGCCAGCGTCGCGCCGTCGTGGACCGCGCCGTCGACGTGCGCCTGCACCCGGTCGCGTTGCGCCGCGCTGATCAGCGGCCCCATCTGTACCGCCGGGTCGGTGGGGTCGCCTACCTTGACGTCGCGGGCCAGCGCGACGAGCCGATCGACGACTTCGTCGTGCAGCGAATCGGGAAGCAGCAGCCGGCTGTGCAGGATGCAGGCCTGCCCGGCATGCAACGAGCAGCAGTCGAACAGCATCTGCCGCAGCATGTCGTCGGTCACCTGCGTGTCGTCGAGGATGATGCTGGCCGACTTCCCGCCGCACTCCAGCAACAGCCGCTTCATGGCGTCGCCCGCCGACCGCATGACTTCGCAACCAACGGCGGAACTGCCGGTGAAGCTGATCATGTCGATGCGCGGATCCGTCGTGAGCAGCTTGGCGGCCTCGAGGCCCGACGGCGTGACGACATTGACCACACCGGGCGGGATGTCGGTCTCCTCGTCGATGATGCGCGCGAGCGCGAGCCCGGCCAGCGGCGTCAGCGGCGAGGGCTTGAGCACGACGGTGTTGCCCGCGGCCAGCGCGTTGTTCACCTTCATGACGTTGAGGCAGTGCGGGAAGTTCCACGGCGTCAGGATCGAGACGACGCCGAGCGGCTCGTGGCGCAGCAACGTCGTTCCGGCGCCGATCCCGGTGACCGGCTGGTCGATCAGCCTGGTGGCGAGTTGGGCGGCATGCATGGACATGTAGCCGGCGCCGTCGATCTGCATCATCCGCTCGTTGCTGACGCAGCCCCATTCGACCTGGGACAGCGCGAAGATCTCGTCGGCGTGCTTGAGCAGGGCCTCACCCAGCTGGTTCAGGCAGCCGGCCCGCTCGTCGGGGCCCGTCCGGCCCCAGGGCCCGGTGTCGAAGGCCGCACGCGCGGCGCCGATCGCCGCGCCGACCTGAGTGACACTCGCGTCGGGGGCGGTGCCGATGGATTCTTCGGTGGCCGGGTTGATGTCGTCGTAGCGGCCGTCCTCCGGCTCGACCCATCTGCCGTCGATGTAGAGCTGATAGGTGTCGACAAGAGATCCCGGAGTTTGCAGCTTGGTCATGCGGTTCCTCACCCCAACGTCGGTCATCTAACCACTTGGTGTACACCCGCGGTGCCGTGCGGTCAATCATCGACCACGCGAATTGCACACCGTTTCCGCGCTTCGTATCGGTGTTGACAGGGACGGCGCGCCGGGGTAAACACAAGGCCGCAAGACACATCACCCTAATATGTCGGAATGGTTATTCCGGGAGGCCGCCGTGCGGACCGCTTTTCCACCGCGATTCCTTCCCTTCCCGACGCGCAATCCTTCCCAGGTGTCGCGGGAGCCGCGACGGGCGCCGGTCTACTTGGATGACGTCATCTGAACTTTCGTTCTCGTGGCCTTCGCGCCAAAGGAAAACTAGGAGGACAGCCACAAGTGACCGACTCAGAAACCGTCAGCGCCAAGGTCAAGGCCCTGGTCGGTCAACCGACCGGCGGCACCGGAAAGCCCTCGCTGGCCCCAGATCCGGTCAACCAGCCGATGATCCGGCACTGGGCGTACGCGATGGCCGACATGAATCCCGTCTACCTCGACCCGGAGTTCGCCGAGAGATCGCGGTTCGGAGGCATCGTGTCGCCGCCGGTGATGCTGCAGACCTGGACCATGCCGTCACCGCTCCTGGAGGGCATCGGCGAGCGCGGTGGCGCTCCCGTCGAAATCAAAGGCAACCCAACGGCGTTCCTGGACGAGGCCGGTTACACCAGCACCGTGGCGACCAACTCGGAGTTCGAGATCGAGCGTTACCCGCGCCTGGGCGACATCATCAGCGCGACGACGGTGTACGAATCGGTCTCCGAGGAGAAGAAGACGGCGCTGGGCACCGGCTTCTTTTTGACCTGGCTGACGACCTACACCGACCAGAACGGAGAAGTTCTGGGAAGGCAGCGATTCCGGGTGCTGCGATTCAGGCCGGAGCGCTGATGGCGACCCGACTTGCGCCGGCCATCACCAAGGACACCGAGTTCTTCTGGAACGGGTTGCGGGACAACAAGCTGCTGATCCAGCGCTGCGGCGGATGCGGACAGCTGCGCCACCCGCCCCGCCCGATGTGCCCCCACTGCCGTTCCCTGGACTGGGACACCGTCGAGTCGTCGGGGCGCGGCACCGTCTACAGCTACGTGATGCCGCACGAACCGAAGTTCCCGTTCTTCGACTATCCCTACGTCGTCGTGCTGGTGGAACTCGAAGAGGGCGTGCGGCTGGTATCCAACCTGACCGGCATCGACCCGGCCGACGTGAGAACGGGGATGCCGGTCGAGGTGTGTTACCAAAGTTTCGACGGTCCTGGCTCCGAAGACTTGGTGCTGCACCAGTTCCGGCCGGTTGGGTAGGCGGGGGCATGGACTTCACCTTCACCGAAGAGCCTGAGACCGAATCCTGGGCCGCGGAGGCCGGCGCGCGCGTCGCCGCGACCGCTCGGCACGTCCACGGCGGCATCGGCGCGACGTATTCGGAAGGACTTTCATGACGACCACCGCGAGCCGCACCACCACCCTGCGCTGGGCGGACATCTCCATCGGCGACGAGGTCACCCCGCTCGAAGTCCCGATCACCACAACGATGATCGTCGCCGGGGCGATCGCGACCCGCGACTTCATGCCCGTGCACCACGACCGCGACTACGCCAACAAGCAGGGTTCGCCCAACCTGTTCATGAACATCCTGACCACCAACGGCTACTGCGTCCGGTTCCTCACCGACTGGGCCGGACCCGAAACGATGGTCAAGAAGCTGTCGATACGCCTTGGCGTGCCGTGCTTTCCGGACGACCCGCTGCGCTTCACCGGCAGTGTCACCGGGAAGACCGAGGGCACCGGTGGTGAGAACTTCGTCGAGGTGACGTTCAAGGGTTCGAACAGCCTGGGTGACCACGTCTCGGGCACCGCGGTCCTCAGCCTGCTCGACGAGGCGGGCGCATGAGCGGCTCGCTGCCGGGCGCCGCCGCCATCGTCGGGATCGGCCAGACCGAATTCTCCAAGGAGTCCGGCCGCAGCGAACTGCAATTGGCTTGCGAGGCGGTGAGCGCCGCACTCGACGACGCCGGACTGGCACCCAGCGACGTCGACGGCATGGTCACCTTCACCATGGATTCCAGCGATGAGATCGAGATCGCGCGCAACGTCGGCATCGGTGACCTGAGCTTCTTCTCCCGCGTGCACCACGGCGGCGGGGCCGCGGCCGGTACCGTCGTGCACGCCGCGATGGCCGTCGCGACGGGCGTCGCCGACGTGGTGGTGTGCTGGCGCGCCTTCAACGAACGCTCCGGCATGCGGTTCGGCGGCAGCGGGCGCACCGACCTCGGAACCCCTTTGTTCATGGCGCATTACGCGCCCTTTGGCTTGCTCACCCCCGCCGCGTGGGTCGCGATGCACGCCCAGCGTTACATGTCGACCTACGGCGTCACGAACGAGCTCTTCGGCCGCATCGCGGTCGTGGACCGCACACACGCGGCCCGCAATCCCGACGCCTGGTTCTACCAGCGCCCGATCACACTGGAAGACCACCAGAATTCGCGTTGGATCGTCGAACCCGTGCTGCGGCTGCTGGATTGCTGCCAGGAGAGCGACGGCGGGGTCGCGCTCGTGGTCACCAGCGCCGAACGCGCGCGCGACCTCCGGCAGCCGCCGGCAATCATCACCGCGGCCGCCCAGGGGGCGGCCGCCAACGGCGAGATGATGACCAGTTACTACCGCGACGACATCACCGGCCTGCCCGAAATGGGTGTGGTCGCCCAGCGGCTGTGGCGCGACTCGGGCCTCAAGCCGCAGGACATCCAAACCGCCTTCATCTACGACCATTTCACGCCGTTCGTGTTCACCCAGCTGGAGGAACTCGGATTCTGCGGGCGCGGCGAGGCGAAGGACTTCGCCACCGTCGAGCGGCTCTCGCTGGGCGGAGAGTTCCCGATCAACACCAACGGCGGACTGCTCGGCGAGGCCTACATCCACGGCATGAACGGCATCACCGAGGGGGTGCGCCAGGTGCGCGGCACGTCCTACAACCAGGTCGACAACGTCGAGCACGTCCTGGTCACGTCGGGCACCGGGGTGCCCACCAGCGGTTTGATCCTCGCGCCCTCGGATTAGAGGATGTCGTGATGACGGAAGCGGCACAGGCCATCGAAACCCGCGAGCTGATCGTGGAATCCGCGTACGCCTGTTTCGGCAAACAGGGACTGCAGAAGGCGACGATAGTAGACATCGCCAGGACGGCAGGCGTTTCCCGCAGCACCATCTACGAGTACTTCAGCGACAAGGCCGCGATCATCGAGGCGTGCGCCGAACACGCCTCCGAGCGGTTCTATCGGGAGATGTCAAAGGCCATGGACCGGGGCGGTTCACTCGAGGAAAAGCTCAGCCAGGCAGCGGTTTTCGTAACCCAGGCGCGGCGGTCCATCGCGTCCGAGAAGTACTTCGACGAGGACGCGGTCAGCCTGTTGCTGACCAAGGACGCGGCCGTGCTGCTGCGTGAGTGCGTCGACTTCTTCGCGCCCTACCTGTCGGCCGCGCGGCTCACCGGCGAGGTGCGCAAGGACCTCGACGTCGAGGCCGCCGCGGAATGGTTTGCGCGCATCCTCTTCTCGCTCTTCAGCACGCCGTCCTCGATGCGCGACATGGACGATCCCGAGGTGGCGGCCGAGTTCGTGCGCGCGCACGTGGTGCGTGGCTTCGCGGGCGACCGGCCGCGGCCGCGCCGCGGCTAGCGGCTCCCCAGCTTTGAGCTGTGCGTCCGGGGCGGTGACTGTCGGCGTTTCGCCACCCTGGCGACATCAACGACGCTGTTGCGGCCACACGGTTTCCGCGGCATGAACCGGTCGCCCATGGCCGGGCAAGAGATGCGCAACCGGCAACTCTTCCAAGCGCTTTCGCGTGGCGGCGGCGCTGACCGCGTCGACGATTTCCGGCGTGTGCCAAACCTTGCCGCGCACGGTCAGCACAGCGTCACCCGAGAGCAGCGTGCGCGTCGTCGGGTTCCACAGCGCGATGCTGTCGTCGGTGTGACCGCCCGCGTTGATGACGGTCCACTCTGGCGCGCCGGGCAGCGACTGGCCGTCGGTCAGTCCGCCGCGGGGCGATGCTCCCGTCCAGCGCATGCCGGCCGGGGTGCCGTACCCCGCCAGCCGGGCGCCGCCCAGGAACCCGCTGAAGCCGACGCGATCGAGCGGCTGATCGATCAGGGTGGGCCAGATGCTCGCGGCCCGGCCGAGAGTCGGCGTGCGCGGCTTCGCCCCGTCGAGATAGGTAAGCGTGCGGGCGGGCAACCAGATGGGGGCGGGATAGCGGGCGGCCAGTTCGGCGGCGCCGGCGACGTGGTCGCTGTGTCCATGCGTCGCCACCACGGCGTGCACCGTGCCGCCGAGCCGGTTCAGCATCCCCGCCAGATCGCCGGCGACCCGGGGCAATCCGGCGTCGACCACCACCGCGCCGTCGCCGCCGTGCAGGACGTAGCAGTTGAAGACCCAGCGCGAGACCCGGGTGATACCGAGATCGGGCATCTCCTCGATGACCAGGCTCATGGCCGAAAGGCTACGCCCGTTGGTGCGCTGCGGGCTTTTACCGTGCGGTCAGGGCGGCGACCGTCGGCGTGTCGTCACCCGGCCGACACGGTCGAAACCCTCGACGCGCACTCAGTGCCCGCGCTGCGCCAGAGCCCGCAGAAAGAACGTCAGGTTGGCGGGCCGCTCGGCCAGCCGGCGCATGAAGTAGCCGTACCACTGGGTGCCGAACGGCACGTACACGCGGACCTGGTTTCCCGCTTCCGAAAGGCGGCGCTGCTCGAGATCACGGATGCCGTACAGCATCTGATGCTCGAAATCGGCTGCGGAGCGGCCCGCTTCGCGCGCCAGCGCGGGCACCGCCTCGATGATGGCCGGGTCGTGGCTGGCCACCATCGGGTAGCCCGAGCCGGCCATCAACACCCGCAGGCAGCGCAGGTAGGCCTCCATCACGGCGGCGGAGTCGCGATGGGCGACCGCCGCCGGTTCGTCGTAGGCGCCCTTGCACAACCGAATCCGGGCTCCCGTCGCCGCAAATTCGGCACAGTCGGCGAGGGTGCGCCGCAGGTAGGCCTGCAAAGCCAGGCCCAGCCAGGGAAAGTCGAGCCGCAGATCGCGCACGATCGACAGCGTCGAATCCGTCGTGGTGTGGTCTTCGGCGTCCACCGTGACCCACACGCCGGCCCGCCGCGCCGCCTCGCAAATCGCGTAGGCGTTCTCCCGGGCGACCTTCTCACCGTCGCGCCCCAGCGCCTGCCCCAGCGCCGACAACTTCAGCGACACCTCGAGCGGCCGAACGGGTCCGCCGTCGTGTAACCGGGCCAGGTGGTCGATCAGATCGAGGTAGACCCGCACCGCCGCGTCGGCGTCGGCCGCGTCGGTGACGTCTTCACCCAGATAGTCGATGCTGACCAAGCGGCCCGAAGCGCGAAGCGCCGCAACGCTGTCCAGTGCGCTCCCGATCGTCTCGCCGGGCACGAAGCGATGCACCACGCGGCGGGTCACCGGCAGCCCTTCGGCGGCGCGCCGCAATCCCGATCGCCGGCTGGCGGCCATGATCGCCGGCCGCAGCGTGCTGGCGAACAGCCCCGGCATCAGTCGGCCGCCATGTGCGGATACGTGTGCTGGGTCGCCGGGACGAACGTCTCCTTGAGGGTGCGGGCCGAGGTCCACCGCAGCAGGTTCAGCACCGACCCGGCCTTGTCGTTGGTGCCCGAACCGCGCGAGCCGCCGAACGGCTGGCGCCCGACGACCGCGCCCGTGGGCTTGTCGTTGACGTAGAAGTTTCCGGCGGCGAAGCGCAGGCGCTCCTGCGCGGTCAGCACGGCGTCGCGGTCGTCGGCGATGACCGCACCGGTCAGCGCGTACCGCGAGCCGGTGTCGATGACATCGAGGATTCGTTCGTAGTCGTCGTCGGGGTATACGTGCAGCGACAGCAGCGGACCGAAGTACTCGGTGGCGAACGACTCGTCGGTGGGGTCGTCGGAGAGCAGCACCGTGGGGCGCACGAAATAGCCGACGCTGTCGTCGTATTCGCCGCCCACCGCGATGGTGACGTGGGCGGCGCTCTTCGCCCGCTCGATGGCGTCGACGTTCTTGCTGAACGCCCGCCGGTCGATCAGTGCGCCGCCGTAGTTGGTCAGGTCGGTGATGTCGCCGTAGCGCAGCGCGGCCGACTCGCCCAGGAATTCGTCGCCCATCCGCCGCCAGACCGAATGCGGGACGAACGCCCGCGACGCCGCCGAGCATTTCTGCCCCTGGTAGTCGAACGCACCGCGAATCAGCGCGGTGCGCAACACATCCGGCCGCGCCGAGGGGTGCGCCACCACGAAATCCTTGCCGCCGGTCTCGCCCACCAGTCGCGGATAGCTGTGGTAGCGGCCGATGTTGGCGCCCACTTGCTGCCACAGGTGCTGGAAGGTGGCCGTCGAACCGGTGAAGTGGATGCCGGCCAGCCGCGGGTCGGCCAGCGCGACCTCGGAGACCGCGAAGCCGTCACCGGCGACGAGGTTGATCACGCCGGGCGGCAACCCGGCCGCCTCGAGCAGCCGCATGGTCAGATAGGCCGACAGCGTCTGGGTGATCGACGGCTTCCACACCACCGTGTTGCCCATCAGCGCCGGCGCGGTCGGCAGGTTGCCGGCGATCGAGGTGAAATTGAACGGCGTGATGGCATAGACGAAGCCGTCCAGCGGGCGATAGTCGCTGCGGTTCCATTCCCCGGGTCCGCTGATCGGCTGCTGCGCCAGGATCCGGCGCGCGAAGGCCACGTTGAAGCGCCAGAAGTCGATCTGCTCGCAGGGCGAGTCGATTTCGGCCTGGTAGGCGGATTTCGACTGGCCGAGCATCGTCGCCGCGGCGATCTTCTCCCGCCACGGCCCGGCCAGCAGATCGGCGGCCCGCAAGAACACGGCCGCGCGCTCGTCGAAAGGCATTGCCGCCCAAGTGTGCTTGGCGGCGGTGGCGGCGTCGATCGCCGCTACCGCCTCGGCGTGGCCGGCGTTCGTCAGGGTGCCCAACCTGGCGGAATGACGATGTGGCGCAACGACGTCGACGCGGTCACCGTCGCCCATCCGGTGTCTGCCGCCGATGACGTGCGGGAGGTCGATGGGCTGGTCGGCGAGCGCGGCCAATTCGCCGCGCAACCGGCCGCGTTCGGGCGAGTTCGGCGCATAGTCATGGACCGGCTCGTTGGCCGGCAACGGCACCTCGGTGATCGCGTCCATGTTGCCAGGATCCTCGCCGTGCCGACTCCCCGAGTTAGCCGATCGGACAAGATAGTGCCGTTGCGGTAGTACGATCGGACAATGGCGGGTGTGGGTCTGGGGCAGCTGCTGCTGGCGCTGGACGCGACCCTGGTCAGCCTGGTGGAGGCGCCGCGGGGCTTGGACCTTGCGGTCGGCTCGGCGGCGCTGATCGACAGCGACGACGTGCGGCTGGGGTTGGCGGCGGCCGCGGGCTCGGCCGACGTGTTCTTCCTGCTGGGGGTCGCCGACGACGAGGCGCTGCGGTGGATCGCCAAGCAGGCGCGCGAGCGCGTTCCGGCGGCGATCTTCGCGAAGGAGCCGTCGACCGCGTTGGTGAGCGCGGCGGTCGGGGCGGGGGCGGCGGTGGTGGCCGTCGAGCCGCGGGCGCGCTGGGAGCGGCTCTATCAGTTGGTCAATCACGTGCTGGCGCACCACGGCGACCGCGCGGACGCGGCGGAGGACTCGGGCACCGACCTGTTCGGCTTGGCGCAGTCGCTGGCCGACCGCATCCACGGCATGGTCAGCATCGAGAATGCCCAGTCGCACGTGTTGGCGTATTCGGCCTCCAACGACGAAGCCGACGAGCTGCGCCGGCTGTCCATCCTGGGCAGGGCGGGGCCGCCCGAGCATCTCGAATGGATCGGCCAGTGGGGCATTTTCGACGCGCTGCGAGCCGGCGACGGGGTGGTCCGAGTGGCCGAGCGCCCGGAGTTGGGTCTGCGCCCCCGGCTTGCCGTCGGGATCTACCAACCCGACGCGCGGCGGCCGCCGGAGTTCGCCGGCACCATCTGGGTGCAGCAGGGCAGCCAACCCCTGGCCGACGACGCCGAGGAGATCTTGCGGGGCGCGGCGGTGCTGGCCGCGCGCATCATGGCGCGGTTGGCCGCCCGGCCGTCCACCCACGCGCGGCGGGTGCAGCAGCTGTTGGGCCTGGTCGACGGCGAACCCGACGTGGATGCGGTCGCCCGCGAACTCGGCCTCGCCGCCGACGACACCGCGGCGCTGATCGGCTGGGACGCCGGGGACGACATACCGCGGCAGGTCCGGCTCGCCGACGTGATGGCGCTGAGCGCCAGCGCTTTTCGCCAGGACGCCCAGGTGGCCTCTCGCGGGTCGCGCATCTACGTCCTGCTGCCCCAGACACAGGCCCGCGCCGTGTCCTCGTGGGTGCGCGGCACCGTCGCGGCAATGCGCACGGAGCTCGGGGTGCAGCTGCGGGCCGCCATCGCCGCACCGGTCGCCGGCCTCGCCGGAATCGCCGGCGCGCGCGCCGAGCTGGACCGCGTGCTGGACAGCGCTGCGCGCCATCCTATTTCGATTCCGCAGGTGACGTCGCTGGCCGAGGCGCGCACCACCGTCCTGCTCGACGAGATCGTCACCCTGATCGGTCGCGAGCGGCGCCTGACCGACCCGCGGATCGTCGGCCTGCGGGCCGACGATCCCGTCCTGGCCGAGACGCTGCGCGTGTATCTGGACGGTTTCGGCGATATCGCGTCCGCCGCGCGGGAGTTGCGGGTGCACCCCAACACGGTTCGCTATCGCATCCGGCGTATCGAGAAGTTGTTGGACACATCGCTGGCCGATCCCGAGGCGCGGCTGCTGTTTTCGCTGGCACTGCGAGTAGCCGAAGGCGGCTGACGTGGTTTCGCCGAGGACTTTGCCGGGGTTTGCCAACCTGCGGTCGCGACCCATGCGACAATGTCACCCGTAAGGTGATGACGATGCAGGAAGCCGGTGCGAATCCGGCGCGGTCCCGCCACTGTCATCGGGGAGCGACCCTCAAGAGCCACGGCTGAAAAGCTGGAAGGCGAGGCGAGCGGCGATCCGAGAGCCAGGACACTCGCGTCATCGCGTCCTGCGACCCGGGGCGGTGCACCCCGAGAGAGCTGTCACTCACCATGTCCCGTCTCCAGGCATGGGGTGGCCGTCGACGCCACCACCGATTCGGCGCCCCAGCGCCACGCTCACACCCGACCCGCCCGCATGATCTGCGCGGCAACGGCTTTGACCACTCCCCAAGGCGGCGGCCGATGACCGCCCCGATCTGGATGGCCTCCCCTCCCGAGGTGCACTCCGCGCTACTCAGCGGCGGACCCGGGCCGGGCCCGCTGCTGGCCGCCGCGGCGACCTGGAGCTCGCTGAGCGCCGAGTACGGCCAGGCCGCCGCCGAGCTGACCGCGCTACTGGGCGCGGTGCAGGCCGGGGCTTGGGACGGGCCGACCGCGGATGCCTACCTGGCCGCGCACACGCCGTATCTCGCGTGGCTGGCGCGCGCCGGCGCCGACGGCGCGGCCATGGCCGCCCAGCACCAAGCGGTGGCCGCCGCCTATTGCGCGGCGCTGGCCGCCATGCCGAGCCTGCCCGAGCTGGCCGCCAACCATGCCACCCACGCCGTGCTGGTGGCGACGAATTTCTTCGGCCTGAACACCGTCCCGATCGCGCTCAATGAGGCCGACTACGCCCGGATGTGGACACAGGCCGCCACCGTGATGAGCGTCTACGAGGGCACCGCCGCCGCTGCGGTAGCCGCCGCCCCGGAAACGACGCCGGCCCCCCAAGTCATGGCCGCCGACACGCCGGCGGCCGCTTCCTCCGTGTCGCCGCTGCCACCCGACCGGCAGAACGAGGTGCTCGACTGGCTGGAGCGGATCGGCTTCATCGACTTCTACAACAGGTTCATCCAGCCGTTCATCGATCTGCTGATGAACAACCCGTTCTTCAAAACGCTGTTCTCGGGGTTCGACCCGTGGCTGCCCGTCCTCGGCAATCCGCTGAGCTTCCTCAACCCGTTCAACATCGCGTTCGCCCTCGGCTATCCGATGGATTTCGGCTCGTACTTCGCCTATCTGGCGCAGACCTTCTCGTTCATCGCGGCCGACCTCGCCGCGGCGTTCGCTTCGGGCAATCCCGCGACCATCGCCTGGACCTTGTTGTTCACCGCCATCGAAGCCATCGGCACGATCATCACCGACACCATCGCGCTGATCAAGACGTTGCTCGAGCAGATGATCGTGCTGATCCCGGTCATCGTGCCGCTGCTGACCGCGTCGGTGATTCCGTTGGTGGTTCCCGCCCTGGCCGGTGGTCTCGCCGGCCTGACGGGTTTGGCTGGGCTGCATGCCATCCCGGTGCCTCCGGTCCTACCCACCCCGTCGTTCGTCCCGGCGGCGCTGGCACCGACCCCGCCGCCCGCGCCCAGCCCGGCTCCGGCGCCGGCGGCCGCGCCGGCCCCGGCGCCCGCCGCGGCACCCGCGCCGCCCACGCCCGGCCCCCCGCCACCGACGCCGTCGGCGCCGCCCGGGACGACGATGCCGGCCCTGGCGTACCTGGTCGGCCAGTTGACGGCCGATGCCCGTGGTTCGGTGAGCGCCAGGGCGCGCGCGAAGCGGGCGGCGCGGTCGGGTCTCGTCGAGGTCCCCGTGGCGGCCGAGGCCCCGAACCAGGTTTCGCAGGCGCGGCGCCGCCGGGCGGCGGTCACGCAACTCGGCCGCCGATACGAGTACCTGGACGCGGAACCGTCGTCGAGCGCCTCGGATCGGGGCGCGGAAACCCTGGGCTTCACCGGAACCGCGCCCGCCAAGGGGGCCGGCATGCCGGCAGGACTGACCGCGCTGCGCGACGATGCCTTCGACGGCGCCGCGCGCACACCGATGTTGCCGCACACCTGGGACCACGGCCCGGATGCACCTTGAACGAGGCTGGGCCACAACGGTATTCGTTGGCGCGGGACGGCCCGGCGCAGTCGGGCGCACGCGGCGGCCCGCGGCCGGGACCGTAGCGCCGGCGGGCGGAACCGGGGCCTGGCGCGACCTTCGTCCGCAAGCGGAAGAAGAGCGGTAGCCTAACCCGCATGCAGAACGCGTCGGTGGTCTCCCTGCTGCGTGAACGCGCGGGTCTGCAGCCCGACGAAATCGCGTTCCGCTATACCGACTACGAGCACGATTGGGCGGG
The DNA here is from genome assembly GCF_001666785.1 of Mycobacterium sp. E3305. NCBI lineage: Bacteria > Bacillati > Actinomycetota > Actinomycetes > Mycobacteriales > Mycobacteriaceae > Mycobacterium > Mycobacterium sp. E3305. The sequence goes on from NZ_LZJA01000181.1 coordinate 28,066, forward strand.
CGTCACCGAGACGTTGACGTGGGCGCAGCTGTACCAGCGGACCCTGAACGTCGCGCACGAGGTCGAGCGGCACGGCGCCGTCGGGGACCGGGCCGTGATCCTGGCTCCGCAGGGCCTGCCCTATATCGTGGCCTTCCTGGGCGCGATGCAGGCCGGGCTGATCGCGGTGCCGCTGCCCGTCCCGGCGGTGGGCTCACACGACGAACGCGTGAGCGCCGTCCTGGCCGACACCACACCCACCGTCGTGCTCACCACGTCGGCGGTCGCCGGCACCATCACCGAGTACCTCGGGCAGCCGGGCCCGACGACCACCCCGGCGGTCGTCGAGGTCGATGCGCTCGATTTGGACGACCCCTCCGCGCCGGGCATCCGGCTCAACGGCGCCCCCGACACGGCCTACCTGCAGTACACGTCCGGCTCGACGCGACTGCCGGCCGGCGTCATGATCTCGCACCGCAACCTGCGCGTGAACTTCCAGCAGCTGATGGCCGCCTATTTCGCCGAGTTCAACGGCGTCCCGCCACGCGAAACGGCCGCCGTCTCCTGGCTGCCCTTCTACCACGACATGGGGTTGGTGCTCGGCGTCATCGCGCCGATCATGGGCGGTTATCGCGGTGACCTGACAAGCCCGGTCGCCTTCCTGCAACGACCGGCACGGTGGATCCACGCGATGTCGATCGGCACCCCGGTGATGTCGGCGGCGCCGAACTTCGCCTTCGAGCTGGCCGTCCGCAAGACGAAGGACGCAGACCTGGACGGCGTCGACCTGGGCAACGTCCTGGGCGTCGTCAGCGGCGCCGAACGCATCCACCCCGCCACGCTGGACCGGTTCGCTAAACGCTTCGCGCCGTACAACTTTGACGACCGCGCGATGCGCCCGTCCTACGGATTGGCCGAGGCCACGGTGTACGTCACCAGCCGCACCACCCGCGGGGCCCCGCGGGTGGTGCACTTCGAATCAGAGAAGTTGTCCGAGGGGTCCGCGGAACGCTGCCCGGCGGAGAGTGGCTCGCCGCTGCTGAGCTACGGCATGCCGACATCGCCGGCGGTGCGGATCGTCGACCCCGACGCCCGCCGGGAATGCCCGCCGGGAAAGGTCGGCGAGATCTGGGTCCATGGCGAAAACGTTGCCGGCGGCTACTGGCAGAAGCCCGAGGAGACCGCACGCACCTTCGCCGGCGTCCTGGTCGACCCGTCGCCGGGCACGCCGGAGGGACCGTGGCTGCGCACCGGCGACCTCGGGTTCGTCTCCGAGGGCGAGATGTTCATCGTGGGCCGGACCAAAGATCTCCTGATCGTCTACGGGCGCAACCACTATCCCGAGGACATCGAGTCGACGGTGCAGGGGATCACCGGGGGCCGCGTCGCGGCGATCTCGGTGCCGGTGGACGAGACCGAGAAGCTGGTGACCATCATCGAGATGAAGAAGCGCGGCGACTCCGACGAGGAGGTGTCGCGCCGGTTCGCCGTCGTCAAAAACGATGTCACCGCGGCGATTTCGAATTCGCACGGTCTCAAGGTCGCCGATCTCGTGCTGGTGTCGCCCGGGTCGATTCCCACCACGACGAGCGGCAAGATCCGGCGCGCGGCCTGCGTCGAGCAGTACCGCCGTCAGGAGTTCACCCGACTGGACGCCTGAGCGCCGCGCCTACGGCTGCGATTCGGCGAGGAAGCGGTCCACCACGTCGGGGCCCGTGGAGTGCAGGGCGATGGACAGCTCCAGCAGCCGGTCCTTGACCTTCTTGGGCAGCAACTCGATGGACTTCGTGGTGGCGGAGTCGTACTTTGACCCCGGAAAGCGTTGCAGCACAACGTCCTTCTGCTCTTCGGTGGTATAAATCTCCAAGAGCTTCATCCCCGCGAAGGCTTCCTTCGCCGAGTCGGCCATCCCGGCTTTAGCCAGCGCCTCGAGCCGCTCCTCGTTGATCCAGACGTTGACCTTGATCTTCTTGACGTCGCCGCTCATGATCGGGCCCCCTCCAGCGGGTTCAGCGTGAACACGGGCAGCCGGTCCGCCAGGTACTCCTCGGTGACGAACGGCGAGCCCTGGCCGTACTTGGCGGCCGCCTCGAGAACCACCTCGAACACCTCGTGCCGCATCACCTGCTGGGTGGGCTTCACCTCGTCGGTCAGGATGCTTCTGATCAGGCTTCCGCTGAAACTCTGCGCCTTGGAGTCGTGCCCGCACAGCGCCGAATTGGTCACTTCCCGGCAATCGGGGCAATACCAGTTCTCGCGCAGGAACACCGGTTTGATGCCCAGCTCCGAACGGTGTTCCTGAAGGAGGTTCTGCGAGTCGTACGGGTGGTAGAAGTCGCCGACGCCGGCGTGGTCGCGGCCGAACATGTGGTGCGTGCACCCGAGGTTGGTGCGCAGGATCGCGTGGAAGATGGCCTCCCGCGGACCCGCGTATCGCATGTCCCACAGCGTGAAGGTCACCTTGTGGACGTCCTCCCGGAAGTACCCGCTCTTCCTGAGCTCGTCCTGCGTGAGCAGGATCGCCTCGTCGATGTAGTCGCCCACCCGTTTCTGCCCGATGATCGCGTTGACCAGCACGCCCGTGCTCAGGTCGTCGACCGGCTGGTCTTCGTTGGCGGCCAACCACGCCTGCTTCATCAGCGCCTCGTGTCCGGTGTGCGGGACGTTGCGGGTCTGATGCGCGACGACGTGGGTCCAGTTCTTTTCCGCGAGCGCGTCCTGGTGCTGCCTGGGCGTGAGCCAGAAGCTCTTGAAGGGCTCGTTGAACACCGGCTCGTTGATGAGCGTGACGTCGCCGGCGACGAACCGGTTTGCGTACGCCAGCGTCTTCTTCACTCCCGGATGCCGGGGATCCGTTGTGCCGTAAGTCTTCTCAGCCAGTCGCTGCAGGTCGTACTCGTAGATCTCGGTGACGTCCAGGATCGCGATGGGAGCGTCTGAGTACTCCAGCACGACGCTGGCGCCCTCTTGGACGCCCAGCGTGTCGATGTCGTCGGAGGACAGGTCGAGCACGATCGGGATGCTCCACAGCGTCCCGTCCGGCAAGGCCAACTTGTCCAGCGTGGTGTCGACCTCCTGCCGGCCCATGAACCCGGTCAGCGGCGTGAAGAACCCGTAGGACAGGCTGATGACCTCGTGCGCCGTCGCCTTCGAGATGGGCACCCGCGCCAGGCCCTGGATCCGGCCGGCCGCGTTTTCGGTGGCCACCCGCTCCACGATCGGCTTGCCGTTGTGACCCGTATAGCTCATTCGATGCCCCTCGCTTCGCAGTGCAACACTTTCCTGGCAAACGTCTTCGGTGCCCTGCCGATTCCTAAACCCCGCCCGTCGGCTCCTGGCTGCGCGCGAGGGCGGGGATGACGCCGACCTTCTCGAGGTGCGCAATCACCTCCTCGGCCAGCGTGTCCGCGTCCTTCGCGCCGCCCTCGAGTCGCAGTTCCGGTTCCACCGGAGCCTCGTACGGGTCGTCGATGCCGGTGAATCCCTTGATCTCGCCGGCCCGGGCCTTCTTGTACAGCCCCTTGGGGTCGCGCTTTTCGCAGATCTCGATGGGGGTGTCGACGAAGATCTCCTGGAAGTCGCCCTCGAGCAGCGTTTCGCGCACCGCATCGCGGTCCCGCCGGTAGGGACTGATGAAGGCCGTCAGCGCGATGACGCCGGCCTCGCAGAACAACTTCGAGACCGCGCCGATGCGCCGGATGTTCTCCTCGCGGTCTTCGGCGGAGAAGCCCAGGCCGAACCTCTTGGCGAACGTCACGCCGTGGCGAGGCTCCAGGGTGTCGGGCCCGGCGTTGAGCCCGTAGCGGACGTTGTCCCCGTCGAGGAGATAGCTCCGGATGCCCCGCTCGTACAGCCTCTGCTCGACGGTGTTCGCCACCGTGCTCTTCCCGCTGCCGCTGAGCCCGGTGAACCAGAGGACGCAGCCTCGGTGCCCGTTGAGCTTCTCCCGGCTGTCGCGACTGATGTGGTGTTCGTGCCAGGTGATGTTGTTCGACATTTTCGGCTCCTCGACACAGATCCCGTGCAAGTCCTCCCACGACCTTCACCAGATCGCTCACCAATCAAACCGGGTTGTGGCCGGTCGGTTACTTAAGATGGCCAATTTACAGGAGATTTCCGTCTTCCCGCCACCGTGCCGCGGCGGCCGCGCCCGCCGGTCAGGACGGCGACGCCGCGGTTTCCGCGGCGGCCAACTCGTCGCACAGGTGCTCGGCCAGATCGCGAACCGTGGTGATCTTGGTGGGGCTGATGCGGATCCCGGTTTCGGTCTCGATGCGCGTTCGCAGCTCCAGGTTTCCCAGCGAATCCAGTCCGTAGTCGGAGAGTGGACGATCGGGATCGATTGTGCGGCGCAGCAACAGACTGATCTGGCCGGACACCAGCCGGCGGATGGCGGTCGGCCATTCCTCGCGGGGCAGCGCCTTGAGTTCGGCCAGGAATTTGCCGGTGTCGGGGTTGCCGGATCCCATCGACTGGAAAGCTTCGGCGAACCGGCTGCGTTGCGCGAACGAGGTCAACCAGGGCGTTCCCATGATCGGCGCGTAGCCGGTGTAGGCGCGGTCGTAGCGCAGCAGGGATTCGAAGGCGTGGTAACCCTCCGCCGGCTTGATCGCGACGCCGGCGTCTTCCGCGAGCGCCGTGGCGCGGCCGACCTCCGACCATGCGCCCCAGGCGATCGCGCTGCCCGGCAACCCCTGGCTGCGCCGCCAATGGGCGAAGGCGTCCAGCCAGCTGTTGGCCGCGGCATAGGCGCCCTGGCCCGGCGATCCGACCAGCGCGGCGGCCGAGGAGAACGAACAGAACCAGTCCAGCGGCTGGTCCGCCGTCGCGTGATGCAAGTTCCAGGCTCCGTAAACCTTTGGCGCCCAGCATCGGTCGATGAGTTCGTCGGTCACGTTGGCCAGCGTGGCGTCCTGGACCACCGCGGCCGCGTGCAGCACGCCGCGCACCGGCAGTCCGGTCTCGGTCGCGGACGCCACCAGCCGCTCGGCCGTGCCCGGCTCGGCGATGTCGCCACACTCCACCGCGATGTCGGCCCCGTCGGCGCGGAGACGCTCGATGTCTTGGCGGGCTTGCTCGTTGGGCGCCGAGCGGGAATTCAGCACGATCCGTGCGGCGCCGCGCGCCGCCATCTGACCGGCCAGGAACAAGCCCAGCCCGCCGATGCCGCCGGTGACGATGTAGGCGCCATCGGTGCGGAACGGTCGCACGTTTTCCGGCGGGACGGCGGCCACACTGCGTCCCGTGCGCGGCACGTCGAGCACCACCTTGCCGGTGTGGCCGGCGCCCGCCACCAGGCGGACCGCGGCGGCCGCGTCGTGGATCGGGAAGTGCGTGGTCCGCGGCAACGGCAGCCCGCCGTCGGCCGTGCGGCGGTACACGGTGGCCAGCAGGCGTCGGACGGTGTCGGGATGGCTGAACGTCAGCAACGCCAGGTCGACCGCGAACAGCGACAGGTTGCGGCGGAACGGGAACAGCCCGAGGTGGGTGTCGCGGTAGATGTCACGCTTGCCCAGCTCGACGAATCGGCCGCCGAACGCCAGCAACTCGACTCCCGCACGCTGCGCGGCGCCGGACAGCGAGTTGAGCACCACGTCGACGCCGTATCCGCCGGTGTCACGGCGGATCTCGTCGGCGAACGCCGCGCTGCGCGAGTCGTAGACGTGCTCGATTCCCATGTCGCGCAACAATTGCCGGCGCTGGGGGCTGCCCGCGGTCGCGAAGATTTCGCAGCCCGCGGCCCGGGCGATCGCGATGGCCGCCTGTCCCACGCCGCCGGTGCCGGAGTGGATCAGCACCTTGTCGGTCGGCGCGATGCGGGCCAGGTCATGCAGGCCGTACCAGGCGGTCGCCGAGGCGGTGGCCACGGCGGCGGCGTCTTCGGAAGCGAGGTCGGGCGGCAGGGTGACCGCGTGCCTGGCGTCGGCGATGACGAAGGTGCCCCAGCAGCCGTTGCGGGACATGCCGCCGACGCGGTCGCCCACCCGATGCTCGGTGACGTCGGGGCCGACGGCGGTGACCACGCCGGCGAAGTCCCCGCCCAATTGCTGTTGGTAGCCCTCGAAGGTGGGATAGCGGCCGAAGGCCACCAGCACGTCGGCGAAGTTGATGGTGGACGCGGCGATCGCGACCTCGATCTCCCCCGGCCCGGGCGGGACGCGGTCGAACGCGGTGAACTCCAGCGATTCGAGGTCACCGGGGGTGCGGATCTGCAGGCGCATGCCGTCCCGCTCGTGATCGACGACCGCGGTCTGCCGTTCGGCCGGGCGCAGCGGACCGGGCCGCAGCCGCGCGGTGTACCACTCCCCCTGGCGCCAGGCGGTCTCGTCCTCTCCCGAGCCGCTCTTGAGTTGCGCCGCAACGTGTTCCGGCCCGGTCGTCGCGTCGACGTCGATCTGGGTGGCGCTCAGGTGCGGGTGCTCGGAGTCGATCACCCGCAGCAGTCCACGCAGCCCGGCCTGTTCCAGGTTGGCCACATCGCCGGCGGCCACGCTGGCGGCGTTCCTGGTGACCACGAAGAGCCGGGGCGACTCGCCGGGCAGCTCGGAGAGCTCACGCGCGACGGCCACCAGGTGCGACACGTAGTCGCGGGCGCGCCGCGCCTGGTCGGGGCCGCCGCCCGGTGGCGCGGTCACCACGACGACACCCGTCGGGCCCTTGAGCGGGCCGTGCCCGTTCGAGGCGGCCGGGCCGTTGCCGGACAGCAGCGCGCGCAGCCCGGCGGTTTCCACCGGCCCGACCGGCAACGAGAGCGTGGTGCAGTGGGCGCCATCGGAATCGAGCGCCTCGCCCAGCTGGGTCGCGAGCGGATCCGTCGCCTCGCACGCGGTGAGCAGCAGCCACGATCCCGGCTCGGCCCGCGCGGCGTCCGGGAGTTCCCGCGGCTCCCATTCGATGGCCAACAACCGCTCGTTGAGCAGCCGCTCGGCTCGTTCGCGTTCGGAGACCCCACCGGCCAGCCGCAGCCCCTCGACGGTCAGGAGCACGGCGCCGGACTGGTCCAGCACGTCGATGTCCGCCTCGCACTCGCCGGGGCCCGACGACGTCACCCGGGCCAGGCAGTATTGCGCATTGCGCGCCGGGGCATGGCTGCGCAGCCGGCGCACACCGACCGGCAGCAGCAGGCCACCCGCGCCGGCCTGCTGGACCACCGGGTGAACGACCACCGACTGAAAGCATGCGTCCAGCAGGGCCGGGTGGATCGCGTAGCCCGACTGCTGCGAGCGGATGGCTCCGGGCAGCGCCACCTCGGCGAGCACCGTGGGTGTGTCCACGTCGCCGAGGAGCGCGGCGGCCAGGCCCGAGAAGGCGGGACCGTATTGAATCCCGATGGCGTCGAACGCCTTTCGCAACTCGGCGCCGTCCATGCCGGACGGACGATTGGCGATCAGCGTGGCCATGTCGTGGGTGGGCGGCTGCTGCGGCCCGTCCTCGTCCGCCCCTTCCTGCGCGCGCAGGACCGCGCGCGCCCGGCGCACGCGTTCGCCGTCCTCGTGGGTGTCCACGGTGAACTCGAGAACGCCGGGCGCGGTGACCGTCGCCGCCGACGACGCCCGCGTCCCGCCGTCCAGCAGCAGGGTCTGCTCGAACGTGATGTCGGTGACCTCGGACCGTTCGCCGAGGACCGCCCTCGCGGCGGTCAGCGCCATCTCGCAGTACGCGGCGCCGGGAAGCGCTGCCACGTGGTGGATTTGGTGATCGCCGAGCCACGGGTGCGCCTCGGTGCCGACATCGCCCTGCCAGACGTGTCGCTCCGGTTCCTCGTACAGGTGCACGTGCGCACCGAGTAGCGGATGGACGGCCTGGACCGAGGCGCCGTGCGCCTGCTCCTTCGCCTCGCGGCTGAGCATGAGCCTGCGATGGGTCCACGTCGGGATGGGCGCGTCCACCAGGCGGCCGCTCGGGTATTGGACCGAGAAGTCGACCACGGCGCCGGCGCTGTGCACGTCGGCGACGAACGCCCGCAACCCGGCCGGCAGCTCTTGTTCGCGGCGCACGGCCGCCAGCGCCGCGATGGGCATGTCCAGGCTGGCGGCATTCTGCTCGACGGCGTGCGTGAGCAGGGGGTGCGGCGAGAGTTCGCCGAACACCCGGAAACCGTCCTTGAGGGCGGCCTGCACGGCCGCCGCGAATCGCACTGTGTACCTTAGATTTTCGCCCCAGTAGTCGGCGGTGAACGACGGCCGTTCGCGGGGGTTCCACAGCGTCGCCGAGTAGTAGGGAACCTCCGGCTCCCGGGGCTCGAGGCCGGCGAGGGCCTCGACCAGTTCGTCGAGGATCGGCTCGACCTGGGGCGAGTGCGAGGCCACGTCCACCGCCACCTCGCGCGCCACCACGTCCTGCTCCTGCCAGACCGCGACCAGGTCCCGGATCGACTGCGTGTCGCCGCCGACGACCGTCGACGTGGGCGACGCGACCACCGAGAGGACCACGTCGGAGATCCCGCGAATGGACAGTTCCGACAACACCTGTTGGCCCGGCAGTTCCACCGACGCCATGGCGCCACTCCCGGCGAGCCGCGCCATCAGCCTCGAGCGCCGGCAGATGACGCGCACGCCGTCTTGCAGCGACAGGCCACCGGCGACGACCGCCGCGGCGGATTCACCGAGCGAATGGCCGATGACCGCGCCGGGACGGGCCCCGTAGGACTTCATCGTCTCGGCCAGCGCGACCTGCATCGCGAAGATCGTCGGCTGCACCCGATCGATGCCGGTCACCACCTCGGGCGCCGACATGGCCTCGGTCACCGAGAACCCCGATTCCGCGGCGATCAGCGGTTCCATCGCCGCGATCGTCGCGGCGAACACCGGTTCGGAGGCCAGCAGCCCGGCGCCCATCTGCGACCACTGCGAGCCTTGGCCGGAGAACACCCAGACCGGTCCCCGGTCGTCCTGCCCCACGGCGGGTAGATGCGGGATGTCGCCGCCGGCGACCTCGCGCAGGGCCGCGCTCAGCTGACCGAGGTCGCCGGCGGACACCACCGTGCGCACCGGCCGGTGTGCGCGGCGGCGCGCGAGTGTGTAGCCGACGTCCGACAGGCCGGCGGTGCCGGCACCGCCGGCGTCGATCCAATCCGCCAGCCGGGCGGCCGTGACGCGCAATTGTTCGGCGGACGTCGCCGACACCGGGAACAACAACGCCCCGTTGGCATTCGGGGCGGCCGGCGGCGCTTGTTCCGGCGGCGCCTCCTCCAAGACGGCATGCACGTTGGTGCCGGACATCCCGTAAGACGACACCGCGGCGCGGCGCGGGCGCCGGTCGCCGGGCCACGGCGTGTTGGCCTGCGGCACGAACAGTTCCGTCTTGATCGCGGCCATCTCGTCGGGCAGCCGGGTGAAGTGGAGGTTCTGCGGCACCGTGCCGTGCTGTAGCGCGAGGATGGCCTTCATCAGCCCCAGCGGTCCGGAGGTCGACTGCAGGTGGCCGAAATTGGTTTTGACCGAGCCCAGCGCGCAGGGCCCGCCGGTCCCGTACACGGCGGCCAGGCTCGCGTATTCGATCGGATCCCCGACCGGGGTGCCGGTCCCATGCGCCTCGACGAAGCCGACCGTGGCGGCGTCGACGCCGGCGGTCTCCAGGGCCTTGCGGTAGACGGCCACCTGGGCGGTTTCCGACGGCGCCGCGATGTTGACGGTGCGGCCGTCCTGGTTGGCCGCCGTGCCGCGCAGGACGGCCAGGATGCGGTCGGAGTCGCGTTGCGCGTCGTCGAGCCGCTTGAGCAGCAGCACGACGCAGCCCTCACCGGAGACGAAGCCGTCCGCGTTGACGTCGAAGGCGTGGCAGCGGCCGGTCGGCGACAGCATGCCCTGCAGCGACCCCGAGACGGACTTGCGCGGTTCGAGGGTCACGGCGACACCGCCGGCCAGGGCCAAATCGCTCTCGCCGCTGTTGAGGCTGCCGCAGGCCTGGTGCACGGCCATCAACCCCGACGAGCACGCGGTGTCAACGGTGACGGCCGGGCCGTGCAGCCCCAGCGTGTAGGCGACCCGCCCGGACGCGAAGCTGTTGCTGGTGCCGGTGAAGCCGTACGGGCCCTCGGCGGCGCCGCAGTCGGCGGAGAGCAGTTCGTAGTCGCCGTGCGTCAGCCCGACGAAGACGCCGGTCTGCGAGTGGGACAACCGCGCGGGATCGAGGCCCGCGTGCTCGATGGCGTCCCAGGACGTCTCCAGCAGCAAACGGTGTTGGGGGTCGATCGCGGTGGCTTCGCGCTCGGTCATGCCGAAGAAATCGCAGTCGAAGCCGCCGACGTCGTCCAGGAAGGCCCCCCACCGCGTCACCGACCGGCCGGGCACGCCGGGTTCGGGGTCGTAGTACAGGTCCGCGTCCCACCGGTCGGCGGGTATCTCGCCGACGAAATCGGCGCCGCGCAGCAACGCCTCCCACAGCCGTTGCGGGGAATCGATTCCACCGGGAAGCCGGCAGGCCATACCGATGACAGCAACGGGTGTGGCGGTTGCGGCACGCAATGTGCAGTCCTCTGTTCTCCCCCAACGGCGTTGGCCAGTCGCGCGGGTGTCAGCTTACCGACCTGAACTCCGTCAGCTTAACCGCTTGGAGAATACGGCCGGCCCGCGAATTTGCCAGGGACGGATCGCCGTGAAACCTCTGTCGCGACTGTGGCTTCCGCGGTTTCCCCGGCAGCGCAACGGCGATGGTGAACACCGACGAAGAGCGCCCGCCGGACGGGGCCGCGTGCGCGAAACGCTGTGAAGCCACAGCGTTTGGGGGCAATCCGGTAGGCGCTACGCTTTGCCGGCGTCCCCCGACTCGCTGGAATCGACCTCCTCCGCGGGGTCCTCGATCACCTGATACGTCGGGTCGACCATCGAGATGGGCCGGTTGCCCGTCTGGCGGGCCTTCCCGGTTATCCGCAACAGCTGGCCTGGCTGGATGTCGGCGCCGCCGTGGCCGGGACGGAAGGTGATGGTGATCTCCCCGCTGTTGTCCCCGACGACGACCTCGCGCAGGGTGCGGCCGCGGTCGTTGACGTCCTCGACCTCGCTGACCCGCCCCTCGACGGTGGCCCGTTGCCCGGAGATCAGGCCGGCCACCAGGATGACCGACCCCGGCCGCTCCGGGTGCTCGTAGGCGTCCACCTTCTCGTCCTCGCCCCTGGACACCCACGCCTCGAGCTTGTCGATCTCGTCGGCGATCCGTTGCTCGAACGTGTCGGGGTAGGCCTCCCGAATGCGCGATTCCACGTCGTACGGCACGATCGTCGCCGCCGCGTCGGGGATCAGGCTCACCGCGCTGGAGATCTTGTCCGCGGTGCGGTCGTGCAGCAGCCGGCCCAGCAGCCGCCCGAATGTCCGGCGCGGCAGCAGCACCGTCACGTTGGTGCGCGCTTGTTCGTCGCGGGCCTTGGCGACGAACAGCTGCGCGGCCCGGATGATCCGCCGGTCCGGGCAGTCGACGACCCGCAGCGGGGTGTCCAGATCGAAGTGGTCCCAACGCTTCCGCAGTATGGCGGCGTGGGCCGGGTCCACCATGAAGTGCACGGCGGTCAACTCGTCGGCACGCAATCCCCTGCCGTAGCGCAACGCTTCGATCACCGCCAGGTCGACGGAGTCGACGAACACGAACACCCGGTGCCGCGCGTACTTCACCAACTCCGGGCGGTCGGTGCGGAACATCTCGAGAATGGCTGCCTCGGCGCGGTATTCGCGGTTGAGCCGCGTCAGTATGAACACCAGCAGCGGGAAGACGATGACCACCAGCCACGCGCCTTCGGTGAACTTCGCCACCGCGAAGATGCCCACCACGATCGTGGACAGGACGGCCGCGGAGAGGTTGATGGCCAGGCGGCGTCGCCATCCCGGTTCGCGGTGCCTCAGATGGTGTTTGGTCATCCCGTAGCCGGCCATCGAGAACCCCGTGAACACGCCGATCGCGTAGAAGGGAACCAGCGCGTTGACCGAGCCGCCCGTCACCACCAACAGCAGCACGGACAGCGCCGTGAGCGTGATGATGCCGTTCGAGAAGACCAGGCGGTGACCGCGTTTGGTGAGTTGGCGCGGCAGGAAGCGGTCCTCGGCGACGAAGCTGGCCAGCGCCGGGAACCCGTTGAAGCTGGTGTTCGCGCCGGTGTACAGGATGGCGGCGGTGGCGGCCTGGACCAGCGTATAGAAGACGTTGCCGAGCAGGCCGTTGCCGAATACGGCGCGACCGATCTGCGACAGCACCGACGGGTACTCGGTGAGATACGGGGTGGCGTGGGTGACGTGCGCCAGATAGGCGACCCCGGCCAGCAACACGCCAAGGATGGTGGCCATGGCCGTGAGCACTCGGCGGGCGTTGCGGCCCTGCGGCTTTCGGAAGTGGTCGACCGTGTTGGAGATGGCCTCCACCCCCGTCAGGGACGAGCCTCCGTTGGCGAAGGCTCGCAGCAACACCAAGATCGTCGCCCCCAGCACCAGCCCGTTGCCCTGGTGGACGGGCACGGTTCCCGCCATGTGCGTGGGATCGTAGACCGGCAGGTTCCCCATGGCCGCGCGGATGACGCCGACCACGATGGTCAGGCCGACCATGCCGATGAAGGCATAGGTGGCCAGCGCGAACGGCAGGCCCGCTTCCTTCAAGCCGCGCAGGTTTGCGTAGCAGATGGCAAGCACCACACCGACCGTGATTTCCAGGCTGTAGGGGCCCAGCGCGGGGACGGCCGACACCACCGCGACCGTCCCGGCCGCCGACTGCACCGCAACGGTGACCACGTAGTCGATCAGCAACGCGGCGGCGGCTATCTGCGCCACCCGGGGCCCGAAATTCTCGCGGGCGACGATGTAGGAGCCGCCCGCCCGGGTGTAGGCCATGACCACCTGCCGATACGAGGCGGCCACCAGCACGAGGATGAGCAGGATGACACCGGTGATCGGAAGCAACAACAGGAAGGCGGCCAACCCCGCGTGCGGCAACAGCTCGATCAGGATCTGCTCGGGACCATAGGCGACCGATGACACGGCGTCCGGTGAAAGAGCGCCAAGCGCAACCGGATTCGACAACTTCTCGGAGGCGATGTCCTCGGTGACCAACGGCTTGCCCAGGAACACCCGCTTGGCGATGTCCCCGACCGAAAGGGGGATCCGTAGCTTGCCGGCCGAAGCGGTCACGACCACCGTCCTTACCGTGAGCGGGCGAAACACCTGCGATGCATTGTGCACGTTCGCCGCCGCCACGGTGGCAGTTGGGCGGCGCCGGTCAGGCGAGTCGCTGCACCGCGGCGGCGATCCGCTCGTCGGTGGCCGTCAACGCGACGCGCACGTGTTGCGCGCCGCGCGGGCCGTAGAAGTGGCCGGGCGCCACCAGGATGCCGCGCCCCGCCAGCCAGTCGACGGTGTCCGCGCATGGCTCGCCGCGGGTGGCCCACAGATACAGGCCGGCTTCGGAGTGGTCGACGGTGAATCCGGCCGCCCGCAGCACCGGCAGCAACGCCGCGCGCCGCCGTTCGTACCGCTCCCGCTGCGCCCGCTCGTGGGCGTCGTCGTCCAGCGCCGCGACCATGGCCGCCTGCACCGGCGTGGGCACCATCATCCCGGCGTGCTTGCGCACCGCCAGCAGCTCGGCCACCAGGTCGGGGTCACCGGCGACGAACCCGGCCCGGTAACCGGCCAACGACGAACTCTTGGACAGCGAGTGGATCGCCAGCAGCCCGCTGTGGTCGCCGTCGCACACGGACGGATGCAGGATCGACAGCGGTTGGGCGTCCCAGCCCAGGCCCAGGTAACACTCGTCGGAGGCCACCACGCTGCCCCGCTCGCGCGCCCAGCCGACCACTTTGCGCAGGTGGTCGACGCCCAGCACGCGGCCGGTCGGGTTGCTCGGGGAATTCAGGTAGACCAGCGCAGGCGATTGCGGGCCCAACTGGGTCAGCGAGTCCGCGCGCAGCACCGGCGCTCCGGCCAGCCGGGCCCCGACGTCATAGGTGGGATACGCCAGCTCGGGCACCACGATCACGTCCGCGGGTCCGAGCCCCAGCAGCGTCGGCAACCAGGCGATGAGCTCCTTGCTGCCGATCACCGGCAGGACGGCGGCCTCGCTGACCCCCGTGACGCCGAAGCGGCGGGCCAGCGCGGCGACCGCCGCTTCCCGCAGTCGCGGAGTGCCGGCGGTGGCGGGGTACCCGGACGCGGATCCGGCGGCGGCGAGCGCCTCTTGGATCACCGGCGCGACGGGGTCGACCGGTGTCCCGACGGACAGGTCGACGATCCCGTCGGGGTGGGAGCCGGCCAGCGCTTTCGCGTCGGCCAGCGTGTCCCACGGGAATTCCGGCAGGGACGCCGACACTCGCCCGCGTGCGGCGCGCGGCCTCACACCGGGCTGATCCAGCACCGGCCGGCTCAGTCGCCCTCGCCCTGCGGCGGCAGGTCTTTGACCGACTGCGGGTCGTTCTCGGTCATGCCGACCTTGGCGGCGCCGCCCGGCGATCCCAGTTCGGTGAAGAAGTCGGCGTTGATCTGGGTGTACTGGCTCCACTGCTCGGGCACGTCGTCTTCGTAGTAGATCGCTTCGACGGGGCAGACCGGCTCGCACGCCCCGCAGTCGACGCACTCGTCGGGATGGATGTACAGCATCCGCGCGCCCTCGTAGATGCAATCGACCGGGCACTCCTCGATACATGCCTTGTCTTTGATGTCGACACAGGGCTCGGCGATCGTGTAGGTCACAGACGTCTCCTCTATGTACTACTTCGGTGTGGGCTGCTCTTCGGCTCGCGCCCGGTGCTGCCGGCCGCTCCAGACAAAGCTTTCGGTTACTGATACTAGACGTTGCACATACACGTCAACCACTTGGCGCGCCCGTTAAACAGACGATTTAAGACCGCCGGTCTCGGAGGCCGCGGGCGGGGTGCGTTTCGCCAAGGGCGAACACCGGCCCCGAGCCGCCGACCTGCGCAAAGTCGCAGTCCAGCGGGGTCGTGCGATAACCATTGAAATGGAAGCACGGTCGTGGCGCCTGGTAACCTCGACCGGAAGACGGCAACCGCTGGGCAGATGTCGTCGCCTTGATAGCGGTGCATTAACGGGGAAGGTGTCCACACATGAGGCTGTCGTTGACCAAATTGACCGTCGCGATCGGTAGCGCCGCGGTGGCGTTGACCGCCGGCGCCGGGATCGCATCCGCGGACCCGACGGACGCGATCATCAACACCACGTGCAACTACGGACAGGTGATCGCGGCGCTCAACGCCACCGATCCGGCGGCCGCCGCGCAGCTGAACAGCTCGCCCGTGGCGCAGTCCTACATCCGCAGCTTCCTGGCCTCGCCGCCGCCGAAGCGCCAGCAGATGGCCCAGCAGATCCAGGCGATGCCGTCGGCGATGAAGTACTACGACGACATCAACCAGGTCGCCGTCACCTGTAACAACTTCTGAGCCCGCGGGTTCAGTAACCGCTGAGCAGGCCGCGCACGCGGCCCAGCGTCTGCGGCCCGACGCGGCTGCAAATCCGGGACGGGTCCGCGGGCCTACGCCCCCAGAGCAGCAGGACCCGCGCCGCGGCATCGGTTTCCAGCGTCGCCGGACCCTCGGGTTCGGTGAGTTCGACGGAGGTGCGGTCGGCTTCTGCGCTGACCACGACGTCGTCGGCGCCGGGGACCCGCAGCCGCGCCTCGATACGCTCGCACGGCGCTAACTGCTTGGCGCCCTTGGCCAGCAGCGGCCTTCCGACCGCCAAGACGCTGTGGGTGGTCATCCAGGGCTCGGCCAGCCGCGCCCGCGCCGCCGCGTCGTCGCCGGTGATGTCCCAGCCGTGCAGCACCAGCTCTTCGCGCATGTGCTCGGCGAACCAGGGCACCTTCATGGTGCGGCCCGTCCACGCGACGTCGGTGTCCTGCGGCACGTCGTCGGCGGCCGCCGCAACCCGGTTCAGGGTGGCCATCCGATCGAGGAACGCGTCCCACAAATCGGGGTCGTTCAAGGCGCGCAACGGTCCCTCACGCTCCTCGAAGCCCCGCGTGCCGACCGGTTCACCCTCCAGGTGAGCGGCCAGCACCCGGGCGATCTCCTCGGCGTTCCCGGCCTGATGGATGACGACGTCGCGGACCGTCCACGCCTCGCACCAGGTGCCGGCGTCGGGCCTTCGCTGCTGCACCGCGTCCACGAATGGGCGCCACTCCGGGAACCGGTCGTCGTCGATCTGTCGGTTCACGGCGTCGGGGTACCCGCCCGGTCTGGGTGCTAAGCGGCCCGCGGGGCGTAGGTGGTGGTGCGTTGACGGGCCGGGCGCCCGATCCCCTCGGCGATCTCGGTCAGCTCCTCGACCGTCTTGGCCGACCCGTGTTCCGAACCGGCCATCCGCGAGATGGTCTCCTCCATCAGCGTGCCGCCCAGATCGTTGGCGCCACCGTTGAGCATCACCTGGGTGCGCTCGACGCCCAGCTTCACCCAGCTGGTCTGAATCTGGGAGATGCGGCCGTGCAACATGATTCGCGCCAATGCGTGCACAGCGCGGTTGTCGCGATGGGTGGGCCCGGGCCGGGCCGCGCCCGCCAGGTACAACGGCGAGCTCTGGTGCACGAATGGCAGCGGCACGAACTCGGTGAACCCGCCGGTGCGGTCCTGGATCCCGCGCAGCACGTTGAGGTGGGCGACCCAGTGCCGCGGGCTGTCGACGTGCCCGTACATCATCGTCGACGACGACCGCAGGCCCACCTCGTGCGCGGTGGTCACGATGTCGATCCACTCCGAGGTCGGCAGCTTGCCCTTGGTGAGCACCCAGCGCACCTCGTCGTCCAGGATCTCGGCGGCCGTGCCCGGAATGGTGTCCAGCCCGGCCTCGCGCAGGCTGATCAGCCACTCGCGCACGCTGAGCCCGCTCTTGGTGACGCCGTTGGCGATCTCCATGGGCGAGAAGGCATGCACGTGCATCGACGGCACCCGCGCCTTGACGGCGCGGACCAGGTCGGCGTAGCCGGTGACCGGCAACTCCGGGTCGATCCCGCCCTGCATGCACACCTCGGTGGCGCCCTCGACGTGCGCCTCCCACGCGCGGTCCGCCACCTCGTCGGTGGACAGCGAATACGCGTCGGCGTCGCCCTTGCGCTGCGCGAAGGCGCAGAACCGGCAGCCGGTGTAGCAGATGTTGGTGAAGTTGATGTTGCGGTTCACCACGAACGTCACGTCGTCGCCGACCGTGTCGCGGCGTAGCGAATTTGCCAGAGCGGCAACGGCTTCCAGCGCCGGCCCATCGGCGGTAGCCAACGCCAGGTACTCGCTGTCACTGCAGCCGGCCGGATCGCGCTCGGCCGCCCGCAGCGCGGCAAGCACGTCGGTGTCGATCCGCTCGGGGGCGCGTGCGGCCAGTTCGTGCACCTGCGCGCGGATCGATTCCCAGTCGCCGAAGGCGCTGTCCAGATCGCTGCGAGCCTCGGTGGCGCGGCCCTCGGTGTCGATTGCGGCGTTGAGGTCGACCCGCCCCGCGGACGCGACGTCGTCGGGCTCCTGCCAGGGCAGTCCCACGGGATTGACGTCGCGGGCCAGTCCGGTGGCCGGGTCGGCCAGCGCCAGCACGTGCCCGCGCACCCGGGGGTCGATCCACGCCGCCCCCGCCTGGACGTACCTGGGTTGGGCGGTCAGTCGCTGAACCAGTTCGTATCCGGCACGGGCGGTGATGTCGGCGAGGTCGTCCAGCGCGGGCCACGGCCGCTCGGGGTTGACGTGATCGGGCGTGAGCGGCGAGACGCCGCCCCAGTCGTCGACCCCGGCGCCGACCAGGGCCAGGCACTCGTCGGGGGACACCAGGTTGGGCGGGGCCTGGATGCGCATGCCGGGACCGAGCACCAGCCGCGCGACCGCTACCGTCGCCAGGTAGTCGTCGATGCCCGCGTCGGGGGCGCCGGCCATCGCGGTGTGCTCCTTGGCCCGGAAGTTCTGCACGATCACTTCCTGAACGTGCCCGAACTCCTTGTGCGACTTGCGGATCGCGTGCAGAGTCTCGGCCCGTTCGGTCAGGGTCTCGCCGATGCCGACCAGCAGGCCCGTCGTGAACGGGATGGACAACCGGCCCGCGTCGGTCAGCGTGCGCAGCCGGACGGCGGGGTCCTTGTCCGGGCTGCCATAGTGCGCAAGCCCTTTCGTCTCGAACAGCCGCCGCGATGTGGTCTCGAGCATCATGCCCATCGACGGCGCCACCGGCTTGAGCCGAGCCATCTCGGACCAACTCATCACGCCGGGGTTCAGGTGTGGCAGCAGCCCGGTTTCCTCGAGCACCCGGATCGCCATGGCCCGCACATAGGACAGCGTGGAGTCGTAACCGCGTTCGCCGAGCCACTGCGCCGCCTCCGGCCACCGACCCTCGGGGCGGTCACCGAGGGTGAAAAGCGCTTCCTTGCAACCGAGTTCGGCCCCGCGGCGAGCGATGTCGAGGATCTCGTCGGGCTCGAGATACATGCCCGCGCCCTGCGCGCGCAGCTTGCCCGGGACGGTGACGAAGGTGCAGTAGTGGCAGGTGTCGCGGCACAGGTGGGTGACCGGGATGAAAACCTTGCGCGAATAGGTGATCGGGTGTCCGCCGCCGGGGCCGCGCCGGCCGGCCGATGCCAGACCCGCATCGCGCACCCGTGCCGCACTGGCGCACAGATCCGCGAGGTCGTCACCCCGCGCGGTCATCGCGACGGCCGCCTCGTCGACGTTGAGCGCGACGCCGTCTCGGGCGCGGCGCAGCACCCGCCGCAGCGCGGATGCGCTCGTCTTTGGCGGAACCACAGGATTAGGAAGAGCGGTAGGCTCCTCGCCCGGAGTCAGCGGCACCTTCGTGTAACTTCCCCACGATCGAATTTCATCCGCGTGTCCCAACATGTGAAATTTTCTTTCGGACCCGTGCGGGCCCCGTCTGCGCAACAGTCAACAGTAGCGTCAGGCCCACACCGGCAAGCGGGGAGATCCCTGCCCGCGACCGCACGAACGTCAGCCCCCGTGGCCGCGCCGCCACAGCACCCAGAACGGCGGCGCCGCCCCCAACAGGATCAGCAGCAACGCCCCGTAGGCCAGCACGCCGCGGCCACCCAGGATGACGTCGTCGGCCGGGCCGCCCATGCTGATCGCGGCCACGGTGAGCAGCCACGTCCACAGCGGCAGCGCGGCCAGCCGTGACGACGTGGTCCACCGACCGGCGGCCCAGACCAAGGCGGCGTTGACCAATCCAGAGATCAATCCGCTGATGGGGAACGGGATCGACCCGAGGTAGGAAGGCAGCAGCAAGGCCCCGGCCAGTGCGGAGAGGACCCCGTCGACGGCCAGCAGCGTCAGGACAACGAAACGGATCGCGGGGTCTGTCGCGCCGCCGTCTTCGACGGGTACGGCGCGCGGCTTCGTTTCGGTCAGGTCGGAACGCTGTCGATGTTGGAGAGTATCGAGCCGATAACCCACTGCAGGCTGTCGAGCCGGTCCTGCCAATGCTGCTGATTAGGGTCCAGGTCGGGGTCCATGCGAAATCCTTCCGTGGCTGCCTGATTGGCAAGCCTACCGCGTGACGACCGCGCCGAAATCAAGCCCGGCGAGCAGGTCCGTCTCCCAGCCGCGCTCGTCGCGCTCCCCCGCCGTGCCGGCGACCAGCACGTAGTGTTCGTCCGCCATGATCGGCAGCGCCATGTTGTTCGACAGGGCGCAGGCCCGGCCCGTCGGCCCGACGATCACCTGGGTGGCATGCGCGGCCAGCGCGGCCCGCTTCGCCGCCCACGCCGCAACGGCGGGCTCGACGACGGCGTCGATGTCGGCGTCCGCGTACCCGAAGCCGAACTCCTCCTCCGGGGGGATGGTCCACCCGGGCCGCAGATCCTCGGGTTCGAGCGCGCGCATACCCGCCACGAAGGCGTCGGTGGCGAGCACCGACCAGTAGAACTTCGGCACGGTCCACGGCTCGCCGGGGAAGTCGTCGGAGCCCGCGGCGGCGACGGCGCGCGTCGTGACGGTGTGAGTGTGGACGTGATCGGGGTGGCCGTAACCGCCGCCCGGGTCGTAGGTCACCACCACGTGCGGCCGGTATTCGCGAATGATGGCAACCAGCGCGCCGACGGCCTCCCGTTCGTCGGCGTCGATGAACCGCTCGCGCCGCCGGCCGGGCGTGCCCCGCATGCCCGAGTCGCGCCAGCGTCCGGCGCCGCCTAGGTAGCGCGGTTCGCCGACGCCCAGCTCACGCAGCGCGGCGGTAAGCTCGCCGATCCGGAAGCCGCCCAACTGATCCGCGCGATCGACGGCCAACTCGGCCCACCGCTCGCCGATGACCTCGCCCTCCTCGCCGAGCGTGCAGGTGACGACGCGCACGTCCGCCCCGCGGGCGGTGTAGTGGGCGATAGTGGCGCCGTTGCTGAGGCTCTCGTCATCGGGATGCGCGTGGACGAACAGCAGCCGTGGAGTCTCAGGCATGGACGCACCCTACCCGTCCCCGGCCGGCGGTAGCGGTCTCGTCGCAGCCGATAGGAACGCGTGCGGCTACTATCGAGGGATGCCGCAGCTCACCAAGACCGCCCCGGCCGGCGGCAGGAGCCGCCGACGGGGCGAGGTCCTCGAACGCGCGCTGTACGAGGCCACTCTGGCCGAGCTGGCCGAAGTCGGGTACGGGGGGTTGACGATGGAGGGCATCGCGGCGCGCGCCCACACCGGAAAGGCCGCCCTGTACCGGCGCTGGACCACCAAGTGCGAGCTGGTGCACGCCGCCCTGGTCCATACGTTGCCGCCGTTGCCCGAGGCGCGGGCCGGCCGGTCGGCCCGGGACAACCTGCTGACGGTCTTCACCGCGCACCGCGACGTCTGCGCCGGCAAGACCGCGTTCCCCGGCATGGCCACCGTCAACCAGCTGCTGCACGAGCCCGAGATGCGGGCCATCTTCGCCGACGCGGTGGTGGCTCCCCGCCTGCAGATCATCGAATCGATCCTGCAGGCCGCCGTCGCGGAGGGCGACCTCGATCCGGAGATGACCACCCCGCTCACCGCGCGCATCGGCCCGGCTCTGATCAACCAGCACTTCCTGCTGACCGGATCGCCGCCCAACCGCAGGGAGCTGGCGCTGATCGTCGATACCGTGATCCCGCCGCGGACCAGACGGGACTGAACGGGCCGATCAGGGCCCGGTCTTGATCCATTGGCCGGCATCGCCGACGATGCCGACCGGCACCGCTCCCGTCAGGCTGACGTTCTGCACGCTCGGGCCGGCGGCGACGATCGTGGTGTCCTGCAGGATCGGCAACACCGTGGACATGTTCCACAACCGCGGCTCGACCGCGGTGATCACGTCGTTGATGTTCTTGGTGCCGTTGAGCGCGGCGTCGATGTTCGACTGGACGCTGCGGTCGCAGATTCCGGTGAGGTTCGACGGCGCCTGCACCAGGGCGTTGGGGTCCGGCGGCCGGCTGGGCGCGGACGAGGTCGGCGTGGTGGAGGAGGCGCTTGACCCGGTCGACGGCGGCGCGCTCGACGAGGGCGGATTCGTGGTCGGCCCCGTGGATGTCGGCACCTGCGTCGCCTCCAGCGCCGGACAGCCGTACCGCGAGGCCAGCCGCGTCGCCAGGTTCCCGCCGGCCTGATGCCAGCCGACGATCGCGTCCACCTGGTTGTTGTTCAGCGCGTCGCGATACAGCGTGACCGGGTCCAGCGCCAGCACGCTGGCGGCGATGCCCACGTTGCGCAACTGGTCGGCGGCGGTGTTGGCCACCGCGACGGAGGTCGGGTCGTTGGCCGCCACGCCGATGACCAGCGACAGCTGTTGGCCGTCCTTGCTGATCCGGCCGCGGATGACCTCGGGCGGCCCGGTGTTCGCCGGCGTCGGGGCCGGTGAACCCGCTGAAGCCGAAGCGTTGCCCTCGACCTTGTAGCCGGCCCCCTCCAGCAGCGCCAGCGCCGCCGGCGTCGTCATCGCGGGCGGCGCGGTCGGCTCGTAGCCGGGATCGCTGGGCGCGCGGATCTGGGCCTGGTCCAGCGTGACGGTGTTGTCGCTGCCCGCGCCCACCGCCGCGAGCAGGTCGACGTCGAGCAGCCCGAGGATCGCCTTGCGCACCTGGGCGTCGGACAGCTTGGGCTCGGTGGCGCGCAGCGTCAGCTGCATGACGCGCGGCGTCACGATCCGGGCGGTGCGCACGTCAGGGATGGCGGACAGCTGCGCGAAGGCCGCCGATCCGCCGTGCACCTGGGCCACCTGGGTGTCGCCGTTGCGCACCGAATCGGCCAGCGCGGCCGGCGCCCCGGCGCGCCGGAACAGGATGACGGCGGGCTTGGCCGGTGATCCCCAATAGCGGTCGTTGCGGGCCACCAGGATCTCGTCGCGCTGCGGATCGATGCTCTCGACCCGGAACTGGCCGCCGGTCACCGGGAGCGCCCGGGCCAGCCCGGCCGCGAACCCGCCCGGCACGTCCTTGACGATGTGCGCCGGAAGGATGTTGCTGAACAGCTCTTTCCATGATGGATACGGCTGGGCGAAGGTGACCACCGCCTGCTTGCCGCCCTCCAGCGACTGCACGCCGGTGATGAGATCGTAGCCGGCGGGGTCGACGACGCCGGGCTGGCTGACCATCTGCCGCCACAGGTACCAGAAGTCATCGGCGGCGATCGGGGCGTTGTCGGTCCACTGCGCCTCCGGCCGGATCTTGTAGGTCACCGTGAACGGGTTCTGGTTGGTGACTTCGGCGGACTCCAGCAGCGTCGGGTCCATCTCCCAGCGCGAGCCGGTGGGCGTCGCGGGGTCTGGCACGGGCCGGAACGCGCTCGGCAGCACCAGCGCGCTGATCGCCGCGTTCACCGGCGACAGGTCGGACAGCAGGTGCGGGTTGAAGCCGGCGCCGATCGAATCGATGCCCATGATGATCTGGGTGGGCCGCGGCGGGGGCGGTGGCGAGTTGTGCGGCGTGTCGGTGCTCTGCGGCGCCGGCGGCGGGTTGACCGTGCACGCCGCCAGCGCCAATCCAGACAGCGAGAGGAGCACGCCGACCGTCACGAAGAAACGGCGGACTCGTCTCGGCATGCCGATCAGGGTAACGACCAGCTGCCCGGCAGCCCGCCCAAGCACGCGCGATTAACCCCGGGCCTTGGCCCGCGCCCGGCTGCGGGCCCGGGTCGTGGCGTCCAGTTCGACCTTGCGGACCCGGACGATCTCCGGAGTCACCTCGACGCATTCGTCCTGCGCGCAGAACTCCATGGCCTGCTCCAGGTCGAGCTCAAGCGGCTTGGCCAGGGTCTCGATCACGTCCGCGGTCGACGAGCGCATGTTGGTGAGCTTCTTCTCCCTGGTGACGTTGATGTCGAGATCCTCTGCGCGCGGGTTGATTCCGACGACCATGCCCTCGTAGGTGTCCTGGCCCGGCTCGACGAAGAACTGCCCGCGGTCGGCGAGCTGGATCATCGCGAACGGCGTGATGACTCCGGACCGATCGGACACCAGCGAGCCGGTGTGGCGGGCCCGGATCTCCCCCGCCCACGGCCGGTAGCCGTCGAACACCGCGTTGGCGATGCCGGTGCCGCGGGTGATGGTGAGGAAGTCGGTGCGGAAGCCGATCAGGCCGCGGCTGGGCACGACGAAGTCCATCCGGACCCAGCCGGCCGCGTGGTTGGCCATCTCCTCCATGCGGCCCTTGCGGGCGGCCATCAACTGGGTGATGGCGCCGACGAATTCCTCGGGGCAGTCGATCGTCATCGCCTCGAACGGCTCGTGCAGCTTGCCGTCGATCGTCTTCGTCACCACCTGCGGCTTGCCCACGGTCAGCTCGAAGCCTTCCCGTCGCATTTGTTCGACCAGCACGGCCAGGGCCAGCTCGCCGCGCCCCTGCACCTCCCAGGCGTCCGGCCGGCCGATGTCCACCACCCGGATCGACACGTTGCCGACCAGCTCGGTGTCCAGGCGGTTGCGGACCATCCGCGCGGTCAGCTTGTGGCCCGACACCTTGCCCGCCAGGGGCGAGGTATTGGTGCCGATGGTCACCGAGATCGCCGGTTCGTCGACGGTGATGCGCGGCAGCGCGTGGGCGTGATCGGGATCGGCCAGGGTGTCCCCGATCATGATCTCGGGCAGCCCGGCGACCGCGACGATGTCACCGGCGATCGCCTCGTCGGTGGGGCTGCGCTCGACGCCCTCGGTGGCGAGCAGCTCGGTGATCTTGGCGCTGGTGATCACGGGCAGGCCGTCGACCTCCCGCATCCAGGCGACCTGCTGGCCCTTGCGCAGCTTGCCGTTGTAGATGCGGATGAGGGCGAGCCGGCCGAGGAAGGCGGACGCGTCGAGGTTGGTGACCAGCGCCTGCAGCGGCGCCTCGGGGTCCCCCGACGGCGGCGGGATGTGCTCCATCAGGACGTCGAACAGCGGGTCCAGGTTGTCGCCGGCGGGCACCTCGCCGTCGGCCGGCTGGGTGGTGCTTGCGATGCCCGCGCGGCCGGAGGCGTAGAGCGTGGGCAGGCCCAGCGCGTGCTCGGCGGCCTTGGCGGCTTCGTCGTCCAGGTCGGACGCGACGTCCAGCAGCAGGTCGTGGCTGGCGTCGACGACCTCGGCGATGCGGGCGTCGGGCCGGTCGGTCTTGTTGACGACGAGGATCACCGGGAGGTGCGCCGCCAGCGCCTTGCGCAGCACGAACCGCGTCTGCGGCAGCGGCCCCTCCGACGCGTCGACCAGCAGCAGGACACCGTCGACCATGGACAGGCCGCGCTCCACCTCACCACCGAAGTCGGCGTGCCCGGGGGTGTCGATCACGTTGATGACCGTGACGGTCCCGTCCGGGTTGCGGCGGTGCACCGCGGTGTTCTTGGCCAGGATGGTGATGCCCTTTTCCTTCTCCAGGTCACCGCTGTCCATGATGCGTTCCTGGGTGTCGTCGCCGCGGTGGGTCAGGGCGCCCGACTGCCGCAGCATCGCGTCCACCAGGGTCGTTTTGCCGTGGTCGACGTGGGCGACGATGGCGACGTTACGGAATGGCACGTCGGTGATTGTGGCAGCGCGAGGCGGTCAAAGGCGAACTGGCAGGTGCGCCCCGCCGGTCGCCCGGTGTGCGTCCAGGGCGGCCCGGCACGGCGTGTCGCCGGCCTGGACGCACACGGAAAGCCCAGGACGCACACGCATTGCTGGGTGCCCGAACACCTACCAGCCCCGCCGGCGCGGGGCCGTGCCGACCAATTCGCCCTTGGTCACCTCGTCGCGGCTGCGGTAGACGATGTAGGGCCGGAACAGGTAGGCGATCGGCGCGCTGAAGATGTGCACCAGCCGGGTGAACGGCAACAGCGTGAACAGCACCATGCCGATCAGGGCGTGCAGCTGGTAGTCCAGCGGGGCGTTGATCATCACCTCACCGTGCGGCTGGAACAGCCAGATCCGGCGGAACCACATGCCGACCGTGTAGCGGTAGTGGAACTCGCCGCCGTGCGGGCCGGTGCCGATCAGGTCGCAGTACAGGCCCACCACGATGGCCAGCACCAGCACCACGTACATCACCTTGTCGCTGCGGGTGGTGGCCATGGTCACCGCGGGCCGGGTGAACCGCCGGTAGATCAACAGCCCGATTCCGGCCAACGTGGCGAAGCCGGCCAATGACCCGGCGATCACGGCCTGCAGGTGGTAGGCATGGTCGCTCATCTTCAGCATCTGCGTCACCCGCGGCGGGATGAACAGGCCCATCACGTGTCCGGCGAAGACCGCCAGGATGCCGAAGTGGAACATCGGGCTGGCCACCCGCAACAACTTCGACTCGTAGATCTGCGAGGAGCGCGAGGTCCAGCCGAACTTGTCGTAGCGGTACCGCCACCAGGTGCCGACGATCAAGACCGACAACGTGACGTAGGGCGAGATGTCCCAGAACAGTACGCTGTCAAACACCTGGCGCTCCTTCGCGTCGGGGCGGCACCGTCAAGTTAAAGGGTTGCAGCCCAACGGCTTCCGCGGGCGGACCGGCTTTCGCCAGGCGCTCAGCGCGGCGCACGTCGGAGTCGGTCGCGGCCGGCAGCGTCGCGCACACCGCCGCCACGGTCGGCTCGTACGGCGACTCCGCGCCGGCGAGGGCGCCCCGCAACACGTCGATCGGAACGCGGTGCTCGCTCAGCAGCCGGCGCCCCGCCGCGGGGTCCACGGTGGCGGCGAATTCGAGCACGACCGGAAGGTGGTCGGGCGCCTCGGCGCGCGGCGGCCGCACGCCCGCTTCGCGGTAGGCGGTGGCGAACTCGACCATCTCGCGGCCACGGTTGCGGGTGTCCCCGGCGGTCCAGTACGTCAAGTACATGGTGCAGTGGCGCCGCATGTCGAAGGTCGCCACGTAATCCATCGCAGCGGCCATCGGCTCGCGGGCCCGCAGCGCGGCGAGCGTCTGCCCGAGCAGCGCCGCCGCGGGCCCGGTGATGTGGCCGAGCAACTCGTCGACGGTGTCCAGGCGCCCCGGCAGGTCGTCGTCCGGGTAGGCCAGCAGCAGCGACGCCGCCTGCCAGACGAGTCGGTCCTGCAGGATGTCGGCGCGCCCGCGGCGCCCGGCCAGCAGCCTCATTGCTGCCGCCCGTCGGGAAACATGCCTGCGGGCACCTGGCGCCCGTCCCAGTTCAGCAGGTTCACCCGCGGCCGCCCGTTGGCGGCCGCCTCCCCGCCGGGGTGCTTGAGCGCATGGAACGTCTCCACGGCGACGGGCACCGGCTCACCCGACTCGTACATCCCCGGGCCCCCGTCACCGGTCAGCGAGCAGCCCATCTGCTCGAGGTCGCGGGCCTGCGGGCTGAACGCCGTCGGAATGACATACCGGTCTTCGTATTTCGCGATGGCCAGCAGCCGGTACATCTCGTAGATCTGTTTCTCGGTCATGCCGACCGAATGCGGTATGTGCGGCTGGGTTTCGCGGCCGAGGTTGATGTCGCGCATGTAGGAACGCATCGCCGCCAGCCGCCGCAGCACGCCCTCCACCACGGCGGTGTCCCCGGCGGTGAACAGCTCGGCCAGGTACTGCATCGGAATGCGCAGCGCGTCCAGCGCACCGAACAGGTTGCCCAGCTCCTCACCGTCGTGGCCGTCACGGCTGACCGCGTCGACCACCGGGGACAGCGGCGGGATGTACCAAACCATCGGCATGGTGCGGTATTCGGGGTGCAGCGGCAGGGCCACCCGGTAGTCGTTGATCAGCGCGTAGACCGGCGAGCGCTGGGCGGCCTCGATCCACTCGTCCGAGATGCCCTCGGCGCGTGCGGCCGCGATCACCTCGGGGTCGTTCGGGTCCAACAGGATTCGGCGCTGCGCCTCGTATAGGTCGGTCTCGTTCTCCACCGACGCCGCCTGAAGCACCCGGTCGACGTCGTAGAGCACCAGGCCCAGATACCGCAGCCGCCCCACGCACGTCTCCGAGCAGATGGTGGGCAACCCGACCTCCATCCGCGGATAGCACAGGGTGCACTTCTCGGCCTTGCCGGTCTTGTGGTTGAAATAGACCTTCTTGTAAGGACATCCGGAGACGCACATCCGCCAGCCGCGGCAGCGGTCCTGGTCGACCAGCACGATGCCGTCTTCGCTGCGCTTGTACATCGCGCCCGACGGGCACGACGCCACGCAGGAGGGGTTGAGACAGTGCTCGCAGATCCGGGGCAGGTAGAACATGAAGGTCTCTTCGAGCGCGAGCTTGACGTCCTCGCTGACCTTCTTCAGGATCGGGTCGCCGGCCAGGATCTCCGGCGAGCCACCCAGGTTGTCGTCCCAGTTCGGCCCCCAGGAGATCTTCATCGGTTCGCCGCTGATCTGGCTCTTCGGTGCGGCCGTGGGGAACGTGTCGCCCGCGGGTGCGGTGGTCAGGTTCTCGTAGTCGTAGGTCCATGGCTCGTAGTAGTCGTCGATGACCGGCAGCCTGGGGTTGGCGAAGATGCGCAACAGCTTCTGGATGCGGCCGCCGTCACGCAACCGCAGCCGCCCCTTCTTGTCGCGTATCCAGCCGCCCCGCCACCGCTCCTGATCCTCGTAGGTGCGCGGATAGCCCTGTCCCGGACGGGTTTCGACGTTGTTGAACCACACGTATTCGGTGCCGGACCGGTTGGTCCATGCCTGCTTGCAGGTGACCGAGCAGGTGTGGCAGCCGATGCACTTGTCGAGGTTCATCACCATCGCCAGTTGCGCCATTACTTTCATTGTCTCGCTCCGCAAGCTTCGCTCGGACGTTTCATGTCAGTACGTCACCTCCTGGCTGCGGCGACGTACCACGGTGACCTCGTCACGCTGGTTGCCGGTCGGCCCCATGTAGTTGAAGGCGAACGCGTGCTGGCCGTAGCCCCCGGCGAGGTGGCTGGGCTTGATGCGGACGCGGGTCAGCGCGTTGTGGTTGCCACCGCGCTTGTTGTTGGTTTCGGTGCGGGGCGTGTCGACCGTGCGCTCCTGCACGTGGTAGACGAACACCACGCCGTCGGGCATGCGGTGGCTGACGATGGCGCGGCAGACGTAGATGCCGTTGGCGTTGACCGCTTCGACCCAATCATTGTCCCGCACTTCAAGTTTGGCCGCGTCGCCGGGGCTCATCCACATCGTCGGTCCGCCGCGGGACAACGAGAGCATGTACAGGTTGTCCTGGTAGGTGGAGTGGAAGGACCACTTCGAGTGCGGGGTCAAATACCGCACGGTGAGCCCGATCCCGTCCGGGGTGGGGCCGAGCTCGGGCTGGCCGAACAGCCGCGTCATGTCGAGCGGCGGGCGGAACACCGGCAGGTGCTCGCCGAGTTCCTCGACCCAGTCGTGGGCCAGGTAGAAATGCATTCGGCCGGTCAGCGTGTGGAACGGCTTGAGGTTTTCGATGTTGATGGTGAACGGCGCGTAGCGGCGCCCGCCGGTTTCGCTGCCCGACCATTCCGGGCTGGTGATCACCGGCACCGGACGCGCCTGCGTGTCGGCGTAGCAGATGCGGCGCTCCTCACTGCCCTCGGCCAGATGCGCGAGCCGCTGACCCGTCCGCTTTTCCAGCTCGCGGAAGCCCTCGACGGCGAGCCGGCCATTGGTCGTGCCGGACAACAGCAGCAGCACGTCGGCCATCCGCGCCGCGGTGGTGATGGCCGGGCGGCCCGCTCCCGCACCGGAATTCATCACGCCGAACTTGGCGGACAACTCCTCGACCTCCCGGAACGGATGCACCGTGATGCCCTTGGTGGTCACCCCGAAGGTCTCGACGAGCGGTCCCAGGGTCTGCCACTTGTCGTAGACGGCGCCGTAATCGCGTTCCACCACGGTGAGCCGGGCCATGCTGCGTCCGGGCACCGGCGTCGCGCCGGTGTGCAACCAGTCCTCCTCCGTGCCGTCGGGATAGGCCATCGCGTCGGGGGTGTCGTGCTGCAGCGCGGTGAGGACCACGTCGCCCCGGGTGCCCAGGTGCCGCTTGGCCAGCGCGCTGAAGGCGCGCGCGATCGCGCCGAAAGCGTCGAAGTCCGAACGGGTTTCCCACGGCGGATCGGTCGCCGCGCTGAACGCGTGCACGTAGGGGTGCATGTCCGTGCTGGAGATGTCGGCCTTTTCGTACCACGTCGCCGCGGGCAGCACGACGTCCGAGACCAGCGTCGTCGAGGTCATCCGGAAGTCGATCGACATCATCAGGTCGAGCTTGCCCTCGGGGATGTCCCCCTCGCACACCACGTCGACGGGCGATATCCCGTCGGCCGGCGGCTCGGCCTGCACGTTGGAATCGGTGCCCAGCAGGTGACGCAGGAAGTATTCGCCGCCCTTGCCCGACGATCCGATCAGGTTGGCCCGCCACACCGTAAGCACCCGGGGCCAGTTGACCGGGTTGTCGGGATCGGTGACGGACAGCTTGAGTTTGCGGTCGCGGAGCTGCTCGGCGACGTAGTCGGCGACGTCGCGACCGGCGGCGCGCGCCTCGTCGGCGACGTCCAGGCTGGAGCGGTCGAACTGCGGATAGAACGGGCTCCAGCCCATCGCCGTCGCGGAGGCCAGCAGGTCCATCGTGTGCTTGCCCGCGAACCGGCCGCGGCCAAGCGGGCTGGCCAACTTGTCGGCCGCGTAACCGTCGTAGCGCCACTGGTCGGTATGCGCGTACCAATAGGAGGCTCCCGGCACCTGCCGCGGCGGACGCACCCAGTCCGTGGCCATCGCCATGGTCTGAAAACCGGTGAGCGGACGCACCTTTTCCTGTCCGACGTAATGGGCCCAGCCCCCGCCGTTGCGCCCCATCGAGCCGGTGAGCATCAGCAGCGCGAGCACCGCCCGGTAGATGGCGTCACCGTGAAACCACTGACAGATCCCGCTGCCCATGATGATCATCGACCGGCCGCCGGATTCCTCTGCGCTGCGGGCGAATTCCTTGGCGACGCGGATGGCCTGCGCGGCCGAGACACCGGTGATTCCCTCCTGCCAGGCGGGGGTGTTCTGCTGGGTCGGGTCGTCGTAACCGGTGGGCCAGTCGCCGGGCAATCCCGGTCGGGCCACCCCGTACTGGGCCAGCATCAGGTCGAAAACGGTGCACACCAGGTGCTTGCCGACGCGGCGCACCGGGACGCCGCGCGCCACCGTGGCGCCTTCACCGTTGAGCGTGTCGAAGCTGGCCAGGTGCACCAGCGCGGTGTCGCCGTGCGCGTTTCGCACGCTGAGCGCCGGCATCAGGCCGCCGAGGTCGAGGTTCCACTTGCCGACACCGTCCTCGCCGTAGCGGAATCCCAGCGAGCCGTGGGGCACCACCACCGAATCGGTGGCCTCGTCCAGCACCGCCGGTTTGAGCGCCGCGTTCTCGACGCCCCTGCCCAGGTCCGCCGCCGTGAGGTTCTTTCCCGGCACCAGCATGTCGCCGCGGGATTCCAGCTTGATCAGGAACGGCAGATCGGTGTAGCGGCGCGCGAAGTCGGTGAAGAACGGAACCTCTTTCCGCACATAACATTCCGTCAGAATGACGTGGCCCATCGCCATCGCCAGCGCCCCGTCGGTGCCGGCGGCGCACGGCATCCACTCGTCGGCGAACTTGGTGTTGTCGGCGTAGTCGGGGCTGACGGTCACCACCTTGGTGCCGCGGTAGCGCGCCTCGGCCATCCAGTGCGCGTCGGGGGTCCGGGTGATCGGGACGTTGGAGCCCCACATCATCAAATACGCTGCGTCCCACCAGTCGCCGGACTCGGGCACGTCGGTCTGATCGCCGAACACCTGCGGCGACGCGACCGGAAGGTCGGCGTACCAGTCATAAAACGACGTCATGGGGGCGCCGATCAGCTCGAAGAACCGCGACCCGGCCGCGTAGGACACCATCGACATCGCCGGGATGGGCGAAAATCCCGCGACGCGGTCGGGCCCGTAGGTCTTGATGGTGTGCACGTGGGCGGCGGCGATCAACTCGGTGGCCTCGGCCCAGGTGACCCGGACCAGTCCCCCTTTGCCACGGGCGCGCTGATAGCGGCGACGGCGCTCGGGGTCGGCCTGAATGTCGGCCCAGGCCAATACCGGATCGCCCAGTCGCGCCTTGGCTTCCCGGTACATCTCGACCAGCACGCCCCGCGCGTAGGGGTAGCGCACCCGGGTGGGCGAGTAGCTGTACCAGGAGAACGACGCGCCGCGGGGACACCCGCGCGGCTCGTATTCCGGCCGGTCCGGGCCCACCGAGGGATAGTCGGTCTGCTGGGTCTCCCAGGTGATGATCCCGTCCTTGACGTAGATCTTCCAGGAGCAGGAACCGGTGCAGTTGACCCCGTGGGTGGAGCGCACCACCTTGTCGTGGCTCCACCTGTCGCGGTAGAACACGTCGGCCTCGCGGCCGCCCTTGCGCGTCACGGTGCGCAGGTCGGCCGAGAATTCACCGGGGGTGAAGAACCGCCCGCTGCGCTCCAGCAACTCCTCGAGCGCTCCACCGACGTGTGGTGTGACAGTCAACAGGTATCCCTTCCACTCCGTAGCGCCGCGCGTGCCGGGCCGGCCGGCGTTTCGGCCCGGGTGCGTCGTACCGGGCATCGGCCCATCGATTCATCGGCCGGCACGAACCATGGCCGACGGCCTTTGGCCTGGGGAACGATCGCGCACCGGCGCGGGGCGCGGAGAACGCGCCCAACACCTCCGCGACGGGCGGCCCGATATCGAAATCGATTGGTCAACATGGGTTTTAGCGACTTAGAGACATCCGGCCGGGACCCTGTCACCGCGCCGTACAGACGTGGGATCGCTTCCGGTACACGCTTCCAGGTCAAGTAGTTCTTACAAGTACACGTTGGGTTTATATCTCAAGTTCACCCTCGCGACCTTCTACGAGGCTGGGCGTCGGCTGCGGAACAGCTGTGGGCTTGTTATGAGGCCGCTGCGGACAGCGCCCGCACCAGGTCAGCGACCCAGCCGCGGTCGGCGGGCACCCAGTCGACATCGGGCAGCTCGTCCGCGGTCACCCAGCGCACCGCCCCATGGTCACGCGCATGCGGCTCTCCGCTGAGCAATCCCACGCGGTACGCCCGCAGGGTCATGCCCTCCAGCGCGATGTCGTCGCCCAGCCGGCCCCCCACCTCGACGTCGCCGACCTCGAGGCCCAGCTCCTCGGCCAGCTCGCGGGCCAGCGCATCCCGCTCCGTTTCACCCGGTGCGACCTTACCGCCGGGCAGTTCCCAGCGGCCGGCCAGCTCGGGCGGCCGGAGGCGTTGCGCCACCAGCACCGTGGCGCGGCGGATGACCGCGCCCGCGACGACGATCTGGGTCGGCATGGCCAGACGGTATACGGTCGAAATATGGCTGTGTTAACGGATGAGCAGGTGGACGCCGCACTGCCCGATCTCAACGGATGGGAGCGCGCCGACGGTGCGCTGCGCCGGTCGATCAAGTTTCCGAGCTTTCTCGCCGGCATCGACGCGGTGCGCCGGGTGGGCGAGCACGCGGAGAGCAAGGATCATCACCCGGATATCGATATTCGTTGGCGAACGGTGACTTTCGCCCTGGTGACGCATTCCGAGGGCGGCATCACCGAGAAGGACGTCGCCATGGCGCACGACATCGACGGGATCGTCGGCGGCTAGTCCTTGGACTCGGCGCCGGCCATCTCGCCGGTGCGGCGCGCGCCGGTGGCGGCGATCCAGACCAAGGTCGCCACGGCCGCCACGATGTAGACGAGGCCGGCCCAGGCCAGGTACCAGGGCCGGCTGATCTGCCAGATGGTCGGCTGCGCGAAGCTCAGCAGCCACGGCACGCCGACGATGGTGAGCGCCAGCCAGCCCCAGCCCACGATCCGCGCGCCGGGGCGCTCGCGGGGTGGCCCGTGAATCGCCCAGATCATCAGCGGCACCAGCCACACCCAGTGGTGGGTCCAGGAGATCGGCGACAGCAGCAGCCCGAACAGCTCGACCACCAGTAACTTGCCCAGCCGGTCGGCCGGGTCCAGCGCCCGCCAGGCCAGCACGGCCGCCACCGCGGTCGCGCCGATGGCGATCAACACCGGCGGGCCGAAGCCGGCGTCGTGACCCAGGATCCGGGAGATGCCGCCGCGCCAGGACTGGTTGAAGGAGGTGGCGACGGGCCCCACTCGTTGCGCATCGCCCAGCAGCTTCGTGAAGTAGTAGGCGGTCTGATCGCCGACCACAATCGCCGACACGCCGACGGTGGCGAGGAAGACCACGGCGGAGAAGGCCGCCGCGGCCCACCGCCGCACCCCGACCAGGTAGACGCCCGAGATCGCGGGCGTCAGCTTGATGCCGGCCGCCACGCCGACCAGCAGCCCCGACAGCCACCACCGCGTCGTCAACACCGCCCACAGCACCAAGAGCATCAGCAACACGTTGACCTGCCCGTAGTCGAAGGTGCTGCGCAGCGGCTCGATCCAGATGGTGATCGCCGTCCACGCCATGGCCAGGCGGCGACCGTCGGCGCCGGGCGCCACGCCGATCAGGCGCTGGCTGATCCGGATCGCGCCGTACAACGCGGCCATGGTCGCGATCTGCCACGCGAGGGCGACCAGGCCGAACGGCAACAGGCTCAGCGGGTAGAACACGACCGCGGCGAAGGGCGGATAGGTGAACGGCAGCGGGAAGTCCGGCGTCTGGTCGGCGTAGACGTAGCTGTACAGCGTGCCGGGGTGGTCGATGGCCGCGGCCCCGCCGAGGTAGACGTGCAGGTCGACGAAGTTGGCGCCGTGCGGCGCCAGGTAGGTCCAGGCGAGCCGCGCGGTGACGCTGGCGAGCAGCAGGGCCGGTGCGGCCGCCCGCAGCAGACTCGCGAACCGCCGGCGATCCGATGCCGCCGGGGCGGCCGAGGTGGTGTCGATGAGCCGACTTTAGCGATCGCGGCGGCCCGAGCGGACGCCGTCGCGCCCAACGGCCTGGTCGGCGGGCGTTCGGTCACCGCCGTCACTCGTATCAATAACGATCAAATAAATGCCACACGTGTCACTTGAGTCCCACCAGTATCAACGTAACTTCGGCGCTGGACCCCGTAATCCACAACCAGGGAGAGTCATGCCAACCATCTGGACTTACTTGCGTGCAGCCGCCGTCGTAGTCGGTTCGTCCGCAGCCCTACTCACGGGCGGTATCGCCCACGCCGACCCCGTGCCGGCTCCGCCGATCCCGAACATTCCGCAGCAGCTGATCAGTTCGGCGGCCAACGCGCCCCAAATCCTGCAGAACCTCGCCACCGCGCTCGGCGCGACCCCGCCGGCCGCGCCGGCCGCCCCGGGCATCACCTTCCCGGGTGTCCCGTCGGCCGCCGCGCCGTCACCGGCGACCAACGCGGCGATCCCGTCGATCCCCGGACTGGCGCAGGCACCGACGCCTTCCGCCCCGTCGGCGGCGCAGGGCCTGCAGGGGCTGATCCCCGGCCTGACGCAGCCGGCACCCGCGGCGCCCGCCGCCCCGGCCACGTCGTCCATTCCCGGACTGCCGGCCATCCCGGGGCTGTCGACGCCGGCCGCCCCCGCCACCCCGCCGACCCCGCAGATTCCGCAGGCGAAGGTCGACATGCCGGCGTTCCTGCCCAACATGCCGGTCAACCTGCCCGCGCAGATGACCCTGCCGCAGGACCTGCCGGCGCTCGCCGGCGCTCCCGCGGCGCCGGCCGCTCCGGCGGCGCCGGCCGCGCCGGCCACCGGGGCCAACCCGGTTGCCCCGCTGCTCGCAGGGCTGCCCTGAGTAATTAGCCAGACAGCAACGCCAACCCCCTACTGACCGGAGGACACACCGTGGCGACCACTTGGAATCTGTCCAAAGGATTGGCCGCTGTCGTGACGGCATCGGCTGCCGCGTTCGGGTTCTGCCCGAGCGCGGCAGCCGACCCGGCGACACCGCAACCGAATTCGACTCAAGAACTCCCGGGCCTGCCCGCGCTGTCGCAGCTGAGCCCGATCATTCAGCAAGCCGCCACCAACCCCGGGCAGGCCACCCAGCTGCTCATGGCCGCGGCGCAGGCCTTCAGCCACAACCAAAGCGCGCCCGGCGAGTCCCGCAACGTGGCCCAGTCGGTGAACCAGTTCCTGGCGATGCCGGGCGCGCCGGCCGAGCCCGGCGCGGCGCTGCCCGACGGCGCACCGGTGCCACACGTGCCCGCCGCGGGCGTCGAACCGGGCGCGCAGTCGCACCTGCCGACCGGCATCGATCCCGCGCACGCGGCGGGTCCCGGGCCGGCCGCGGCCCCACCGGCGGGCGTGGAGGCCGGTCCCCAGGCGCACCTGCCGGCCGGGATCGACCCGGCCCACGCGGCCGGCCCCGGCCCGGTGGCCGCCCCACCGGCCGCCGCCCCGTCGATCGCGGCCCCGCCGGCTTCCGCACCGGCTCCCGGCACCGTGGCACCCGTCGCGGCGCCCGTACCGGCGCCTCCCGCACCGGCCGCTCCGGCGCCGGACGCGGCTCCCGCGCCGGCCGCCGCACCCGCGGCGGCTCCCGGGTTCGGCCCCGACGCCCCGCCCACGCAGGACTTCATGTACCCCTCGATCGGCACCAACTGCCTGGCGGACGGCACCAGCGCGATCGCCACGGCGCTGTCGGTGGCGGGTCCGGCGAAGATCCCGACGCCGGGCCCGGGCCCCGGGCAGACCGCCTACGTGTTCACCGCGGTCGGCACGCCCGGGCCCGCCGAGGTGCAGAAGCTGCCGTTGAACGTCACCTGGGTGAACCTGACCACGGGTAAGTCGGGGACGGTTGCGCTCAAGCCGCGCACCGACATCAACGCCGACGGGCCGACGACGCTGACCGCGATCGCCGACACCGGGTCCGGCAGCATCATGTCGACCATTTTCGGGCAGGTCACCACGAAGGAAAAGCAGTGCCAGTTCATGCCCACCATCGGCTCCACGGTGGTGCCGTAGGCCGGCACTGTCCCCCGCCATGGCGCGCGTGCTCCCCTCGGGGACACGCGCGCTCCGGTCTGGCGGGCGGCTAGTACGCCATGAACAGGATCGCGTCGCGGTCGTACTCGAGACCCGGATGATCGCTGGCGAGATGAGCCTGGGTCAGCTCGACCAACTCGTCCTCATCCTTGCCGACGATGGCTTCCCCGCACGGACACGTCAGGTGAGTCTTCACGTTGCCGCCCTTCCCTTCTGGTCACCAACTACTTCGCCGCCTTGGCAGCTGCCTTCATCTGCTTCTTGTACGAACGGACCTTGCCCATCGACTTGGCGTCGACGATGTCGGCGACGGAGATGTGGGTGCCGGCCTTGCCGAACTGCCCGGCCGCCTCGCGCCAGCCTTTCGGGGTGACGCCGTACTGCTTGCCCAGCAACGCCACAAAGATCTGCGCCTTGACATCGCCGAAACCGGGCAGCCCCTTGATCCGCCGCAGCAGCTCCGCGCCGTCGGGGTCCCCGGCGGTCCACAAACCCGCCGCGTCACCGTCGTAACGGTCCACGATGATCTGGGCCAGGGTCTGGATACGTTTGGCCATCGATCCCGGAAAGCGGTGTATCGCAGGCCTTTCCGAGCACAGCGCGGCGAACTTGTCGGGGTCGTAGTCGGCGATCTCGGCGGCGCTGAAGCCGCCCATCCGGTCCGCGATCTTCTTCGGCCCGGAGAAGGCGGTCTCGAAGGGCACCTGCTGGTCAAGGACCATCCCGATGAGCAGCGCCAGCGGATCCTCGTCCAGCAGCGCGTCGGCCTCGGGATCCTGAGCGAGCCAAAGTTTCACCGTCAACGACCAACCTTTCCGCTGAACACCCTAAGACCGATGAGCCGTAGTTGGCAGACTACTCACCCAACCACCGCGTTATCGTGGCGTGGTGGTGGATGAGGCCCGACTGGCGCTGATGCTGGCCCGCGACGAACTGCACGCCCTCGTCACCGCCTATTGCCGGGCCGTCGACCGCGCCGACTACGAAGCGCTGCGCGACCTCTACCACCCCGACGCGACCGACTCGCACGGCTCGTTCTCGGCGGGCGGCGTCGAACAGTTCATCGCGCAGCTGCAGGCGTCCGAACCGTATGTGCGGGTGTCCCAACACAACGTCACCACAACCAACTTCGTCGTCGAGGGCGACACCGCCCGCGGCGAGGTCTACTGCCTCGTTTTCCACACCTTCGCCGGCCCCGAACGCGACGTCGACGTCGTCATCGGCGGTAGGTACCTGGACGCCTACACGCGACACGAGGGCCGCTGGAAGTTCGGCCAACGCACCATCGTGGCGGATTGGTCGTACCAGAACGACCCGTCCCGGGTGGACTTCTCCCACCCCAGCACCCGCGGCAGCCTGCGCGGCAAGCCGGGCCGTGACGACCCCTCGATCGGCCTGTTCACGCCGCCCGCGGGCTGAAAACCGTTGGGAGGCAACGGCTAACCGCCGATCCTCACCCGCTCTTACGGCGGAACTCGCGGCGGTTCTCAACCGGCCCGTGCGCCCGCGACTGCTTGCCCCCGCTGTCCTTGTGGTCGGACCCACCCGACGACTTGGCCAGCTTGCGGTCCAGGGCCTCGCGGAACTTGCGCTTGGTGTCGTCGTCCGATTCCGGCGCCTCGGAGGACTTCGATTCAGCCATACCGGCAGCCTAGCGCCGCGCGGCCGGAATCGGGCGGCTACCGCACCCCCGGCGGCATGCCGTAGACGTGCGAGATCGGCAGGGTCAGCAGCACCCGCCGATCGGTGACCATCGCGCGGCGGTACTCGTCCCAATCCGGGTGTTCGCCGGCGATGTTGCGGTACAAGGCAATCAGCGCCTCGACGGTGTCGTCGCCGGGGTCGGACGCCGGCGGCGTCAGCGTGGCCGTGCCCTCGGCCACCGCATACGACCACCCGTCGTCGGCGTCGACCAGGATCGACGCCCGGGGGTCGCGGCGAAGGTTGCGGGTCTTGGCCCGGGGCTCGGTGATCGACACCCGCACGGCCAAGTCACGCGGGTCGAAGTGGTAACTGACGTTCGACAGCTGGGGCCGCCCGTCGCGCTTGATGGTCGCCAGCACCCCGAGAGAGTTCCCACTGATCACGGCCAGCAGCTTGTCGTCGAAGACTTGGCGTCCCATCCCAGCAGCCTACGTCGCGCGTCCAGCGACCGGTCCCGGATCGCGCCGGCCCGCACCGACCTGGTGAAATCGGACCATGACCAAGTACGCGGCCTTCCTGCGCGGAGTCAACGTCGGCGGCGTCAACCTCAAGATGGCCGAGGTGGCACGCGCGCTGACCGATGCGGGTTGCAAGAACGTGCGCACCATCCTGGCCAGCGGCAACATCGTGCTGGAGTCGTCCGCCCGCGCCGCGGGGGTGCGGAAGAAGGCCGAAGCCGCGCTGCGCGACGGTTTCGGCTACGACGCGTGGGTGCTGGTCTATGACCTCGAAACGGTGCGCGCCGTCGTGGACGCCTATCCCTTCGAGCCCGAGGTCGACGGCTACCAGTCCTACGTCACGTTCGTGGCGGACGACGCGGTGCTCGACGAACTCGCCGCCCTGGGCGACAAAGCCGGCGCCGACGAGAAGATCAGCCCCGGCGCCGGCGTGATCTATTGGCAGGTGCCCAAGGGCGCCACCCTGGACAGCGCGATCGGCAAGACGATGGGCAAGCCCCGCTACAAGTCGTCGACGACGACGCGCAACCTGCGCACGCTGGCCAAGGTCTTGCGCTAAAGCGCTTCGCGCCAAGCTGATTGGGCTCAGTCGTCCGGCACGTTGGTCAGGTAGCGCATCGCGTCGGACTTGGTCAGCCCCAGCGCGCGGGCAACCTCGACGTACTCCTTGGCGGCGGCCGCCATCGCCGCGTCGGTCGGGTCGAAACGGGAAATGAAAGTCCCGAAGCGCCCGCGCGTTTCGACGATCGCGGCGGACTCGAGTTCCCGATAGGCGCGGGCCACGGTGTTCGCCGCGACCCCCAGCTGCCCGGCCAGGTCGCGCACGGTCGGAAGCCGGGTCCCGGGCGGTAGCGCGCCGGCGCGGACGCCGTCGATGACTTGCGTTCTGAGCTGGTCGAACAGCGGCTTGCCCGCCTTCACGTCGACCTTCAGCAAATCCCGCAGCTCCACGTCTTCAGTATGTCCCACGCACGGCTATCTTTGTGGGATGCGAGTAACGGTGCTGAGCGGCGCGGGAATCTCCGCGGAGAGCGGGGTGCCGACCTTCCGCGACGACAAGAACGGGTTGTGGGCGCGCTTCGACCCGTACGAGCTGTCCAGCACTCAAGGGTGGCGTGACAATCCCGAACGGGTGTGGGGCTGGTACCTGTGGCGTCACTATCTGGTCGCCGACGTCGCGCCCAACACCGGACACCGCGCCATCGCCGCCTGGCAGGACGGCGCCGAGGTCAGCGTCATCACCCAGAATGTCGATGACCTACACGAGCGCGCCGGCAGCACACCGGTTCACCACCTGCACGGCAGCCTGTTCGAATTCCGTTGCGACCGTTGCGGTATGCCGTACACCGGCGCGCTGCCCAAGATGGCCGAACCGACGCTCGAGGTGGAGCCCCCGGTCTGTCATTGCGGCGGCCTGATCCGCCCGGACATCGTGTGGTTCGGTGAGCCGTTGCCCGACGGACCGTGGCAATCGGCCGTCGAGGCGACCGAGGCCGCAGACGTGATGGTGGTGGTCGGAACGTCGGCGATCGTCTACCCGGCCGCCGGGCTCGCCGAGCTGGCGCTGTCCCGCGGCACGGCCGTAATCGAGGTCAACCCCGAGGTGACCCCGCTGTCGCGGCACGCGACGATAAGCATCCGCGAGACCGCCAGCCAGGCCTTGCCCGGGTTGCTGCAGCGGCTGCCCGCCCTGCTGAAATAGCCCCGCCGCGATTACGGCCGGCGGGCGCGGCCCAGCAGGAGCTCCGAGACCGGCATCGGCGCCCACGCCGGCAACGTGAACTCGCGCCGGGAAACGTCGACCTCGAACCCGGCGTCGATGATCTCGCGCTCGGTGTCGCGGTGGGTGTGGCAGTTACCGAAGAGCCGGGGCCACAGCGTCGCGTCGGCGAACCGTTGCAGGCGGCCACGCGCGCCGGCGCTCGCCACGTGCTCGAGGTACCGCAGTTCCCCGCCCGGACGCAGCACCGAGTACAGCCGCCGCAGCACACCGCCGGGGTCGCGCACCGAGCACAACACCAGCGAGCACACCACCGCGTCGAACGGCTCCTCGCCGCTGAAGCCCTCGGCCGTCTCGCCCAGCACCACGACGCGGGCCGGCACCACGTCCGCCGCCGCGCGGGCCTGGGCCGCCAGCCGCGGCTCGGGCTCCACCGCGACCACCTCGTGGACCGACTCCGGGTAGTGCGGAAAGTTCGTCCCGATGCCCGCACCGACTTCCAGCACCCGCCCCGACAACCCGGCCAGATTCTCGCGGCGCATGGCGCGTATCGCCTCGGTTTCGTGGCTGGCGACGACGGGCCAGATGCGTGCGAAGAACGGGTTGTCCACCGCCGTTGTCATACACGTCAACCTTCCGACTCTGGGCCAAAGAATAGGGACTTGCCGACGGGCCGGCCGGCGCGTCAGCCGATATTCGGCACCGGCTCCCCCAGCGGTTTGCCGTCGACCTGGACCGGCTCGGGGTATGCGGTCTCGACCGCGCCGCCCTCGTCGATGCCGAACCGGTCGTGCAGCCACGCCAGGGGCCTGGGCGCCCACCAATTCCACCGGCCCATCACATGCATGAAGGCCGGCACGACAACCATCCGCACCAGTGTGGCGTCGGCGAAGACGGCGAGCACCAGGCCGAGGCCGAACATCCGCATGAACGACACGTGGGCGGCGATCAGCGCGGCGAACGACATCGACATCACCAGCGCGGCCGCCGTGATGACCCGGCCGGTGCGGGCGACGCCGAGCGCGACGCTCTCGTCGTTGGCGGCGTGCGCCTCCTTCGCGGTCGGCCGCGCCGGCCGGGCCGCGCCGGACGCGAGCCAGTACTCGCGGATGCGCGAGAGCAGGAACACCTCGTAGTCCATCGACAGCCCGAAGGCGATGCAGAACAGCAGCACCGGCATGTTGGCCACCAGCGTCCCGCTCGGGGTCGTCCCGAGCGCGCCCAGGTGCCCGTCCTGGAAGATCCAGACCAGCGCGCCGAACGCCGCGGTCAGCGACAGGAAGTTGCAGGCCAGCGCCTTGGCCGGCAACAGCACGCTGCCGGTGAGCAGGAACAGCAGCACGAAGG
This sequence comes from Mycobacterium sp. E3305, assembly GCF_001666785.1. NCBI lineage: Bacteria > Bacillati > Actinomycetota > Actinomycetes > Mycobacteriales > Mycobacteriaceae > Mycobacterium > Mycobacterium sp. E3305. The sequence goes on from NZ_LZJA01000181.1 coordinate 69,457, forward strand.
TGACCGCCGCCATCAGCCCGAGGACCAGCGGGAGGAGGTCCGTGACCGCGTCCACGCTGTCGCGGTTGACCTGCGCGACGCCGCCCATCACGACGGACCGGCCCGCCGGCCCGGGCACCTCGTGCAGCCGCTTGAGTTGCGCGTCGTTCGCCGGGGAGAACAGTGGGGCCGTGCTGCTGACGGTCAAAAATGCGCTGCCGTCGGCCAGCCCGGTGGCCCCCGCCGGGGGTCCGGTCCGGTTCCCGCCGACGAACGTCCCGCCGGGGGCCGACACCGCCGACACGTCGGGCACCCGCGACAAGTCGGCGGCGTAGCGGTCGAGGTCCGCCGGGTTCAGCCCGCGCGCGTCGGGGACGACGACGGGCACGGACGTGGCGGAGTCGTGCGCGAAGTCGTTGCGCAGTTGGTCACCGACCTGATGGGACGACGCCGAACGGGGCAGCACCCGGTCGTCCGGGAAGCCCCATTTCACGCCCATGAACGGAGACCCGAGCAGGAGCAGCAGCGCGACGACGGTCAGCCCGATCGGCGCCCAGCGGCGCATCACCAGCTTGGTCGACCGGTACCAGAACAGCTGCTCGACGGGCTTGTGCACCGGCTCGGGCCGCCGAAATGCCCGGCGCATCAGCCGGCGCACGTCGAACGCGTCCAGCCGAGGGCCCAGCAGCACGATCGCGGCCGGGGTGATGACGATCGAGGCGGTCGCGACGAAGGCCACGGTCGCCACGCCGGCGTAGGCGAACGACTTGAGGAAGTACATCGGGAACGCCACGGTCGCCGACATCGACAACGCCACGGTGACGGCTGAGAACAAGACGGTGCGCCCGGAGGTGGCCATCGTGCGGATCAGCGCTTGCTCCCTGTCGCTGCCCTCTGCCAACTCGTCGCGGTAGCGGCTGACGATCAGCAGGGTGTAGTCGATCGCCAGCGCCAGGCCCAACGCCGTGCTCAGGTTCAGCGCGAAGATCGACACCTCGGTGGTGAAGGTGATCAGCCGCAGCACCGTCATCGACCCGACGACGGCCAGCGCGCCCAGCGCCATCGGCAACGCCGCCGCCAGCAGTCCGCCGAACACCCAGATCAGGATCAGGAAGCTCAGCGGCAGCGCGATCATCTCCATCACCAGCAGGTCGGCCTGGTTCTGTGTGTTGATCTGGGCGTACTGCATCGCGGCGCCGCCGGCGCGGACGGTGACGCCGTCCCGGTCATGGATGAATTGGTCCGCGACGGTTTGGGCGTTGCTCTGCGCGTAGTTCTCGCCGCCCTTGAGGTTGACCACGAGCAGGCCGGTCTTGCCGTCGCGGCTGACCAGGTCGGCGGCCGCCTGCGGCGGGACGGTCCACGGTGACGAGACGTTATAGACGAGCGGGGACTTCTGTAGCTGGTTGACGAGGTCGCTGCCCACGTTGCGGGCCTGCTCGCTGCCGGTGCCGCCGGGCGCGGTGACCAGGATCAGCATCTGCTGACCGCTCTGCCCGAACTTGTCGGTCAGCACCTGGATCGCGCGGGCGGACTCCGAGTCCGGGTCCTGAAAACCTCCGGGCGACAGGCTCTTGGCGACGGGGATGCCGAAGACCGCGGCGGCGATGAAGACCAGGACACCGATTGCGATGATGCGGCGCGGCGCCGCGATGGCCACCCGGGCGATCCCCTGCAGCATTTCGAGCCCTTCCGCCGCCGGTGCTGATCGCGCTGGCCGCTGGCGTTTCCGCGTCAACGTAACAAACGCTAGTTTTCACGCGTCAAACAGATTCGCTACTAAGCACGGAGCGCACCGGAAGGACGGTTCAACGCGGCGGTCTAAACCGCGGCGACGGTAAGAGTCCGGCCAGAAAATTGGCCGGCAAGTAAGCAGGTCACGGGCCTGAATGCCGCGATAGACCGCCGACAACCTACCGGCCGGTAAATTGCCACCATTTTCCGAATCGTGACTCAAAGATTCCTTAATGGTGGCCCATACGCTCAGTGTCATGTGGATCGACGACACAAGTGCCGACGTCATCAAGGTTGACTTCGAAGCCCTCTACCACGGCGACGTGCTGGTGGAAGGCGAAACCTCGGAGCAGTTCGACGAACTGCAAGCGGCGAGCTGAGCAACGCCATGAGCATGCTCGCACGGCTGTTGATGGCCGAACCCGCAGTCAGTCGATGGTTCCGTCGATAAGTTCTCTCTCCTTTACGAAAGCCCCCCGCGACGAGCGGGGGGCTTTCGTGTTCAGGGGTCTCAGCGGGGCGCCATGCGGATGGCCCCGTCCAAGCGGATGACCTCGCCGTTGAGCATCGGGTTCTCGACGATGTGCACGGCCAGCGCGCCGTACTCGTCGGGGTCGCCGAGCCGGGCCGGGTGCGGCACCTGCTTGCCGAGCGAGGCCTGCGCCTCCTCGGGCAGCGAGCCCAGCAGCGGCGTCTTGAACAGCCCGGGCGCGATGGTCACCACGCGGATCAGTTCGCGCGACAGGTCGCGGGCGATCGGCAGCGTCATGCCGACCACGCCGCCCTTGGACGCCGAGTAGGCGGCCTGGCCGATCTGGCCCTCGAACGCCGCCACCGAGGCGGTGTTGATGATCACGCCCCGCTCCTCACCGATCGGCTCGGTCTTGGCGATGCGCTCGGCGGCCAGCCGCAGCACGTTGAACGTGCCGATCAGGTTGACGCCGACCACCTTCTTGAAGGCGTCCAGCGGGAACGGGCCGTCCTTGGACAGCGTCTTGATGGCGTTGCCGATGCCCGCGCAGTTGACGTTGATGCGCAGCGGACCCATCGACTCGGCGGTGTCCAGCGCGTTGCCGACGGCGGCCTCATCGGTGACGTCGGCCTGCACAAAACGCGCGCGTTCGCCGAGCTCCTGGACCGCCTCTTCGCCGCGCAGGTCGATCACCACGACCTGCGCCCCGGCGTCGAGCAGCCGCTTGGTGGTGGCCAGGCCCAGTCCTGAGGCGCCTCCGGTGACGACGGCGACGGCGTCCTTGATCTTCATGCGAGTCCTTTCCCTACGAGTCCAGCCAACCAGTTGGTTGGCGACTATACCCAGTCGGCCAGCACCGCTTGGACGTCGGGCAGCGGGGCCGCCGGCGGGCGGGGCACGTCCGGGGTGGAGCGGGAAAACCGCGGTGCGGGCAACGGCTGCGGGCTGCCGTCCACCTCGTAGAAGGTGTTCCGCTCGGTGATGTGCGGCTCGGTGTGCACCTCCCCGAACGCCAGCACCGGGGTCACGCAGGCGTCGGAATCGGCGAACACCTTGGCCCAGTGGTCGCGGTCGTGGCCGGCGAACGCCGCCGTCAGCGCCGCGCGCAGCTCGGGCCAGCGGCTGACGTCGTTCTGCGCCGGCAGGTTCGCCGCGTCCAGGCCCAGCCCCGCCAGCATGGCGGCGTAGAACTGCGGCTCGATGGCGCCGACGGCGACGTAGCGTCCGTCGGCGCACTCGTAGGTGTCGTAGTAGGGCGCGCCGCCGTCGAGCATGTTGGTGCCGCGCACGTCGGACCACATGCCCAGCGAGCGCATTGACCACATCATCTGGATCAGCATGCTCGAGCCGTCGACCATCGCGGCGTCGACGACCTGACCCTTGCCGGACTTCTGCCGCTCCCACAACGCGGACAAGATCCCGACCAACAGGAACATCGAGCCGCCGCCGAAGTCGCCGACCAGGTTCAGCGGTGGCACCGGCCGCTCGTCCGCCCGGCCGATGGCATGCAGGATCCCGTTGAGCGAGATGTAGTTGATGTCGTGGCCCGCCTGCTGGCTGCGCGGGCCGGATTGTCCCCAGCCGGTCATCCGGGCGTAGATCAGCCGCTCGTTGACCTCGGCGCACTGCTCGGGGCCGAGCCCCAACCGCTCGGTGACGCCGGGCCGGAAGCCCTCGATCAACACGTCGGCCTTGGCGACGAGCTTCAGCACGACGGCGCGTCCCTCGTCGGACTTCAGGTCGACGGCCACCACGCGCCGGTTGCGCAGCATGGCGTCCTTGGCCACACCACCGGGACCGGTTGACGGCCGATCGATGCGCACCACGTCGGCGCCCAGATCCCCCAGGATCATCGCCGCGTGCGGGCCCGGCCCGATCCCGGCCAACTCGACGACCCGAAGCCCCTTCAGCGGTCCAGCCACGATCTACCGACCTTTCGTCTGCTCTGACGCCCGTTGTTGTTGGCATCTTCGCAGCCGCGTTCGACGGGCACGCAGCCCGGTCACTTAGGGTGAGCCCATGCCCCAATCCGCGATCGACACACTGGCGCCCGTCGCAGGCCTTTCCGTCACGCTGTCCGACGGCGTGCTGTCGGTGACCATCGACCGGCCGGACAGCCTCAATTCCCTGACCGTGCCGGTGATTACCGGCATCGCCGACGCGATGGAGCGCGCGGCGACCGACCCCGAAGTCAGGGTCGTGCGCCTGGGCGGTGCCGGCCGGGGGTTTTGTTCCGGGGCCGGCATCAGCGCCGACGACGTGTCCGAGACCGGGGTCCAGCCGGACGAGATCGTGCTGGAGATCAACCGCCTGATCCGGGCGATCGCGGCCGTGCCGCACCCCGTGGTGGCCGCGGTCCAGGGACCGGCGGCCGGCGTGGGTGTTTCCCTGGCGCTCGCCTGTGACGTCGTATTGGCTTCGGAGAGCGCGTTTTTCATGCTCGCCTTCACCAAGATCGGGCTGATGCCGGATGGTGGCGCGTCCGCGCTGATCGCCGCCGCCGTAGGGCGCATCCGGGCGATGCACATGGCGTTGCTGCCCGAACGCCTACCGGCCGCCGAGGCGCTGTCCTGGGGCCTGGTCAGCGCGGTCTATTCGGCCGACGAGTTCGAGGCGGAGGTGGACAAGGTGATCGCGCGGCTGTTGGCGGGCCCCGCGGTGGCGTTCGGCAAGACGAAGCTCGCCATCAACGCGGCCACGCTCGCCCAGCTGGATCCGGCCCTGCAGCGCGAATACGAGGGGCAGGCCGTGCTGCTGCGCTCGCATGACTTCGTCGAGGGCGCAACCGCTTTCCAGCAGCGCCGCACGCCGGACTTCACCGATCGCTGACGCCATCGCGCTTACGGGTGGCCCAAGCCGGTAATCCTCCCCCGCGTCGGGTCCGAATAATTGGAAGACGACGAACGGAGATCCCATGGCTGGACAGCTGCGCTGTCTCGTGACCGGGGCGACCGGCTACATCGGCGCCCGGCTGGCGCCGCGACTGCTGGACGAAGGTCACCAGGTGCGCGCCTTGGCCCGCAACCCGGCCAAGTTGGAGGACGTGCCGTGGCGGCAACAGGCCGAGGTCGCGCGCGGCGATCTGGGTGACGTCGATTCCCTCGTCGCGGCGTTCGACGGGATCGACGTCGTCTACTACCTGGTCCACTCGATGGGCACGTCGAAGGATTTCGCCGACGAGGAAGCCCGGGCGGTCGGCAACGTGGTGACGGCGGCGCGGCGCGCCGGGGTGCGGCGCGTCGTCTACCTGAGCGGGCTGCATCCCGAGGGCGGCAAGCTCTCGCCGCATCTCGAGTCGCGGGCGGCGGTGGGCGAGGCGCTGATCGCCTCGGGCATCGAAACCGTCGTGCTGCAGGCGGGGGTCGTGGTCGGCTCGGGATCGGCTTCGTTCGAGATGATTCGGCACCTCACCGACCGGTTGCCGGTGATGACCACCCCGAAATGGGTGCACAACAAGATTCAGCCGATCGCGGTGCGCGACGTGCTCTACTACCTGGTCGCCGCGGCCACGGCGCCGGTCCCGTCATCGCGCACCTGGGACATCGGCGGACCCGACGTGCTCGAGTACGGCGACATGATGCGCGTCTACGCCGACGTGGCGGGGCTGGGCAAGCGCTATCTGATCGTGTTGCCGTTCCTGACACCGACGATCGCCAGCCTCTGGGTGGGGACCGTGACACCGATCCCGCCGGGGCTGGCGCGGCCGCTGATCGAATCGCTGGAGTGCGACGCCGTCATGCGCAACCACGACGTCGACGGCATCATCGAACCGCCGCCCGGCGGCCTGACCGGCTATCGCCGGTCCGTCGAACTGGCGCTCGAGCGGGCCGCGCGGGGCGTCCCGGAACCCTCGTGGTCGTCGCTGCGGTCCGAACCGGCCGAGGCGCTGCCCAGCGACCCGGACTGGGCGGGCGAGATCGTCTACACCGATCTGCGCACCGCCGAAACCGCCACCGAACCCGCCGACGTCTGGCGGGCGGCGGAGGCCGCCGTGAATTCACGGGCGGGCGGTTGGCGGGTGGAGGAGCGCGCGGCGGGGGCCCTGCTACGGCTGCGCTCCACCAAGCGGGCGCCGGGACGGGAGTGGCTCGAGATCGCGGTCACGCGGCGGGACGGCCGCGGCAGTCGCTACACCCAGCGATCCATCTTTTTGCCACGGGGCATCCCGGGGCGGGTGTACTGGTTCTTCGCGCGGCCCGCGCACAACGCCGCGATGCGGGCGCTGGCCCGCGAGGTCGCCGGCTCGGCTGGCTCCTAGACGCCGAACATCGGGGGCAGCACAAGAACCATGATCAGGCCCCACACCAGGTGGGTGAGCACCGGCGCGAGGACCCCGCCGGTCGCCCTGCGTTCGAACGCGCACACCGTCCCCAGGATCACGGCGGCGAACCCGAGCATCGGGTTGCCACTGGCCAGCGTCGCGATCGTGTAGAGGATCGTCGAGATCAACACGGGGTGATACCGGCCCAGGGCCGTGTAGAGCGCGCCGCGAAAGAAGACTTCCTCCGCGACGCCGTTGACGAGCGTGATCGCCACGATCACCGGATACCACCCGTGATGGGCGTATTCCAGCACCCGGGTGATCAGCTCGGCCACGGGCGTGATCTCCCGGGCGATCAGCCCGCCCACCACGAAGATCGCGCCGAGCAGCAGGCCGATCCCCGTCCCGGTGATGACCGGCCGCTGGTTGCGGCCGCGCCAGCAGATGCCACCCAGGTGCAGCGGGCCGGAGGCGAACGCGCCGGCGACCCACACCCCCGCCAGCGCCAACGTCAGCCAGTAGAAGCTGGAGTCGCCCGGATGGCGCCGCAACGAAAACCCGAGCACCACGGCACCGAGGACCACGGTGATGGCCACGATGACCCGCCGACGCCGCACGACTACGGGCGACTCATGATGCGGCACGGCGACTTTGGTGAGAGCCCGGCGCAGCTCGGACAGCGTGCCGGTGGCGGGCGAGGCGGTTGACTGGCTCATGCGGGACGCACCTTCGGGGTCAAGGCGATCAGGAGGTCGAGTCCGGTTCGAACCGCTCCGGCCAGCGGACCCGGGACCATGTTGACAAGCCCCAGAGCCGGCCGCGCGACCGGTGGGGTGAGCCGCCGCGCGACGTGGCGGATGCGCCGCGCGTCACCGCCGGCCCACACGGGGTCGGTGTTGGCCAGGTGATGGGGGTCGGCCAGGGCGTTGACCGGGGACGGGCGATGGGGCTGATCGGCCAAGGCTAGGGCAATGGCGTCCTCGACGCCGAGCAACCCACCGGGCGGGTCGGGCACTCGGTCGCGAAGGTCGGTCTCGGACGCCGTCATCGGGTGGTCCAGCGACTCGACCAGATCGCCGGCCAGCCCCGGTGGCACCGGCAGCGCGACGCCGGTGACCAGCGACGCCAGCCCGGTGTCGACCCTGCCAACCGGCAACCCGGCATGCCATCTCCCCGAGATCCGCGCGTACGTTTTGAGCAGCTCACGGTAGGACGTGGTGTCCGGGCCGGCGATGTCGTACGCGCCCGCCGGCAACAGGCCGGGATCGGCCGCGGCGACCAGGTAATGCAGCACGTCGCGGATGGAAATCGGGTCTATCGGGTTGTCCATCCAGCTCGGGACGGGCAGCAGCGGGAATCGGTCCCCGACGTAGCGCATCATCTCGAACGAGGTCGAGCCCGCGCCGATGATCATCGCGGCGCCCAGCCAGACCAGCTCCGCGCCGTCCGGCACCGTCAGGGCCTCGGCCACCTCGGCCCGGCTGGTCAGGTGCTCGGACAGCACCTCGTCGGCGGGCACGAATCCGCCCAGGTAGACGATGCGACGCACACCGGCGTCCCTGGCCGCGGCGGCGAGGTTGGCCGCGGCGGCGTTGTCGGCATCGCGGAAGCCGGGCTGCCCGATGGCGTGCACCAGGTAATACACCACGTCAACGTGCCCGGCGTCGGCGAAGGCCGCCCGCGTGGACGCGGGATCGGCGGCGTCGAGGGTCACCGGGGTGACGTCGTCGAACCATCCGAACCGTCTGAGTCGCTCGGGCTTCCGGGTGGCGGCCACGACGTGGTGCCGGTCCGCCAGCAGCGCCGTGACCAGCCGCGATCCGACATATCCGGTGGCACCGGTGACGAGGACCCGCATACCTTTCAACCTAACCCGGCGACGGTCGACGCAAACCTGGCGGCTGCGGGCCGCCGATCGCGAACGTGACGCCACGGCGCTCTCCCGGCCCGATTTTCGCCATGCCGTTACGCTCGCGGCGGTGAACCCGCGCGGCGGCGGCATCGTGAGCCGGTAGAAGAAGTCCTCTTCGAAGAGATAGTGGAGACATGTATTACCTACTGGTTCTGGCGGTCGCCATCGAACGCGTCGTGGAGCTGGTGGTCTCCAACCGCAACGCGCGATGGTCTTTTGCCCAGGGCGCCAAGGAGTTTGGGCGGGCACACTATCCGGTGATGGTGGTGCTGCACACGGCGCTGCTGGTTGGCTGCATCCTCGAGCCGTGGGCACTGCACCGGCCGTTCATCGGATGGCTGGGCTGGCCGATGCTGGCGGTGGTGGCACTCAGCCAGGTGCTGCGCTGGTGGTGCATCGCCACGCTCGGCCCGCGGTGGAACACCCGGGTCATCGTGCTGCCGCAGGCCCCGCTGGTGCGCCAGGGTCCCTACCGGTGGCTGCACCATCCGAACTATGTTGCAGTGGTGGCTGAGGGGTTGGCGCTGCCGTTGGTGCACACGGCGTGGCTGACGGCCGCCATTTTCACGCTCGCCAACGCGGCGTTGCTCAAGGTGCGATTGCGGGTCGAGAACTCCGCTCTGGGATACACGTGAGCGACTACGACACCGACCTGTTGATCGTCGGCGGCGGGCCGGGCGGTTTGGCAACGGCGTTACACGCTCGGCGGCAGGGACTTTCGGTGATCGTCGCCGACCCGCGGGAGGGACCCATCGACAAGGCGTGCGGTGAAGGCCTGATGCCCGGCGGGCTGGCCGAGCTGACGTCCCTCGGCGTCGACCCGGTCGGCATGCCCTTTCACGGAATCGCCTACGTGAGCGAACACCGCCGTGCCCAGGCCCGGTTTCGTAACGGCCCGGGTCGCGGCGTGCGACGCACCACGCTGCACGCGGCGCTGGCCGCGCGCGCCAAAGAGCAAGACACGGAATGGCTTCGGGCGCGGGTGACCACCGTGCACCAGGACGCGCACGGGGTGACGGCCGCCGGCGTGCGCGCGAAATGGTTGGTGGCGGCCGACGGACTGCACTCACAGGTCAGGCGGGCCGTCGGGATCACGGCGACGGCCGGAACGCCGCGGCGCTACGGCGTGCGCTGGCATTTCCGGGTGCCGCCGTGGTCGGAGTTCGTCGAGGTGCATTGGTCGCGCTGGGGTGAGGCATATGTGACGCCGGTCGAGCCGGATCTGGTGGGCGTGGCGATCCTGTCGCGCGGCCGGCCCGACCTCGCGTGGTTCCCCGGGCTGGCCCGCCGGCTCGGCAGCGCCACCCGCGGTGACGCGCGCGGCTGCGGCCCGTTACGCCAGGTGGTCTCTCGCCGGGTCGCGGGGCGCGTGCTGTTGGTGGGCGACGCGGCGGGCTACGAGGACGCGCTGACGGGCGAGGGCATCAGCCTGGCGGTCAAGCAAGCGGCCGCTGTGGTCGCCGCCATCGTCGACGAGGCGCCGCAGTCGTATGAGTTTGCGTGGCAACGGATTACCCGCAACTACCGGCTGCTCACCCGCGCGCTGGTGTTGGCCAGCGCCCCGCCGATCGCGCGCCGCGCCATCGTGCCGGCGTGCACGCTGTTGCCCGGCGCGTTCCAGCGCGGGGTGAACGTGCTGGCGGGCTAGCGGGCCTTCCAGACCGGCTCGCGCTTCTCGGCGAACGCCAGCGGGCCCTCCTTGGCGTCCTCCGACCTGATCAGGCCGCGCATCTCGGTCATGGTGCGCGCCCAGCCCACCTCTTCGTCGGTGATGACGCCGTCGTCGACGCCGTAGGCGATGCGCTTGCTGGCCTGCACGGACAGCGGCGCGTTCACCGTCACCCGCGCGGCCAGCGCGAGCGCGGCCTCCAGCACCGTGCCCTCCTTGACCACCTGATTGATCAGGCCCCATTCGAGGGCGTCGGCGGCGGTGATCGGCTCGCCGGTCAGCAGCAGCTCCATCGCCACCTTGCGCGGCAGCTGCTGCACGATCCGGAAGACGCCCCCCGCGGCGGCGATGAGCCCCCGCTTGACCTCCGGCAGCCCGAACTGGGCGCGCTCGTCGGCCACCACCAGGTCGCTGGCCAACGCCAGCTCGGTGCCGCCGCCCAGCGCGGTGCCGTTGACCGCCGCGATCGTGGGTTTGTCGATGAAGTGGTGCACGTAACCGGCGAAGCCCCACTCGGGATGGTCGGGGTGATAGATGTTCTCCCGACGTGAGATCGCCTTGAGGTCGGCCCCGGCGCAGAACGACTTGTCGCCCGCGCCGGTGATCACCACGGCCCGGATCTCGCGATCCTGCTGGGCCTCCTCCAGCGCGTCCCCGACGCCGATGCTGACGGCACCGTTGACCGCGTTGCGGGCTTCCGGCCGGTTGATGGTGATCACCATGACGTTGCCGCGGCGCTCGGTCAGCGCGCCGGGCGCCGCGGTGTCAACGTCCGTCACAACAATTCCACGATGGTGGCGTTGGCCTGGCCGCCACCCTCGCACATGGTCTGCAGACCGTAACGAATTCCCTTGTCCCGCATGTGGTACAGCAGCGTCGTCATGATCCGGGCGCCGGAGCCGCCCAGCGGGTGCCCCAGCGCGATCGCACCGCCGTTGGGGTTGAGCTTCTTCTCGTCGGCGCCAATGTCTTTCAGCCACGCCAGCGGCACCGGCGCGAACGCCTCGTTGACCTCGTAGGCCCCGATGTCGTCGATGGACAGGCCGGAACGCTTCAGCACCTTCTGGGTGGCGGGGATCGGCGCGGTCAGCATGATCACCGGGTCGGCTCCGGCCAGCGTCGCGGTGTGCACCTTCGCGATCGGCTTCAGGCCGAGCTCCTTGGCCTTCTCGGCCGACATGAACAGGATCGCGGCCGAGCCATCGGAGATCTGCGACGAGTTGCCCGCGTGGATCACCCCGTCTTCCTTGAACGCCGGCTTCAGCGACGCCATCTTCTCCATCGGGGTGCCGCGGCGGATGCCCTCGTCCTTGAGCACCACGTTTCCGTCCTGGTCCTTGATACCGACGATCTGGTCGTCAAAAGCGCCGGAATCCTGTGCCGCAGCGGCCTTTTCGTGTGAGCCCAGCGAGAACTCGTCGAGCGCGGTGCGGTCGAATCCCCACCGCTCGGCGATCATCTCGGCGCCGATGCCCTGGTTGGGGATCTGGCCCTCGTAGCGGTCCAGGAAGGTCTTCGGGTAGGGGCGGCCGCCGTTGGCCAACGACGAACCCATCGGAGTGCGCGACATCGACTCCACCCCACCGGCCACGACGACGTCGTAGTGCCCGGCCACCACGCCGGCCGCCGCGAAGTGGATCGACTGCTGGCTCGAACCACACTGACGGTCGACGGTCACACCGGGGACGGATTCCGGCCAGCCGGCGGCCAGCAGGGCGGTGCGGCCGATGTCGAGGGCCTGCTCACCGGCCTGCATCACACAGCCCCAGATGACGTCGTCGACGAGGCCGGGGTCGATACCCGCCTTGTCCACCAACCCGTTGAGCACCTGCGCCGACAGGTCCGCCGGGTGCACCCCGGACAATCCGCCGTTGCGCTTCCCGACCGGTGAGCGCACTGCCTCGACGATGACGGCTTCAGCCATGGTGGTGTCTCCTTTGACGTTAGGACCCTAATCGGTGAAAGTGAGTCTCGCCGTCGATTGTCAACCAACGCGTTGGGCGGGCGCGGGCCGGGGTGGTTTTGGGTGGCAGATGGCCTTCCGATTGCCAGCTTTTCGGCACCCCGTCATGTGCAGTCCATTTTTCCGCGAGGCTCGGCGACGTAGGGTGCCCCGATGTGAGCACCCCTTCACCGGGCCCCGGCTGGTGGCTGGCATCCGATGGCAAGTGGTATCCCCAGCAATGGGAGAGCACCTTCGTCTCGTACACGAACGAATCTCTGCAGGCCGTGCTGGACGAAGCGAACCGTCTGACGCAGTCCTACGGACAACAGGGCTGGGAGATCGTCGGGTCGTCGGTGCAGCGCACCCAGGTCGCCCACCGCTTCAAGGACTACGACAAGGGCGGCGACCACTACTTCGAGTGGAGCATCGTCTGCACGCTGAAACGACCGGTCGCGCCCGCCTGACCCACGCCGAGATTGCCGCCACGGTCGCGGGTGAGCCCAAACCCGCAGCCGTGACGGCGATCTCGACGGGCCTTAGACGGCGGGATAGGCCACCGATTTGATCTCGGTGTACTGGTCGAACCCGGCGACACCGTTCTGGCGGCCCACCCCGCTGTACTTGTACCCGCCGAACGGGGTGTCGGCGCCATACGGCGCGCCGCCGTTGACGCCCATGAAGCCGGCCCGAATCCTTCGGGCCACCGCCAGCGACCGCTCCAGCGAGCCGGACATCACGTTGCCCGCCAGGCCGTACTTGCTGTCGTTGGCGATCCGGATCGCGTCCTCCTCGTCGTCGAACGGGATCACGGCGAGCACCGGACCGAAGATTTCCTCCTGGGCGATCGTCATGGAGTTGTCGACATCGGTGAAAAGCGTTGGCCTGACGTAGAAACCCTTGTCGAAGCCGGTGGGCGCGTCGGGGCCGCCGACGAGCGCCGTGGCGCCCTCTTCGACACCTTTGCGGATGTAGCCCATCACGCGATTTCGCTGCACCTCCGAGATCACCGGGCCGCACAGGGTTCCCGGGTCCTGCGGGTCACCACACGTGACGTTCTCGTAGATGCCCTTGAGGATTTCCACGCCCTCGTCGTAGCGCGACCGCGGCAACAACATCCGGGTCGGGTTGGCGCAGCCTTGGCCGGCGTGCATGCACGGCGCGATGCCGACCATGCAAGCCGTCGGGAAGTCGGCGTCCTCCAGCACGATGGTGGCCGACTTGCCGCCCAGCTCGAGGAAGAGCCGCTTCATGGTGGCGGCCCCCTTTTCCATGATCCGCTGCCCGACCACGGTCGAGCCGGTGAACGAGATCAGGTCGACCTTGGGCGAGAGCGTAAGTTCCTCGCCCACAAAGTGATCCGAGGCGGTCACGACGTTGACGACGCCGGCGGGGATGTCGGTCTTCTCGGCGATCAGCCGGCCCAGCCGGGTCGCGTTGAACGGGGTGTTCGGCGCCGGCTTGAGCACCACGGTGTTGCCGGTGCCGAGCGCCTGGCCGAGCTTGTTGAGGGTGACCTCGAACGGAAAGTTCCACGGCACGATCGCGCCGACGACGCCCACCGGCTCGCGCCACACCTTGCGGGTGGTCAGCGTGCCGGTCAGGCTGATCACCTTGTCACCCAGGTCGGTCTCCCACGCGTACTCGTCGATCAGCCTGGCGGGGTAGCGCAGCCCGTCCTCCAGCGGCGCGTCCAGCTGGGGACCGAAGGTGATGGCCCGCGGCGATCCCACCTCGAGGATGAGCTCCTCGCGCAGCTCCTCCTTCTCCGACTCGATCGCCTCGTGCAGCTGCAAGAGGCAGCGCTTGCGCAACTCCCGGTTGGTTGACCAGTCGCTCTCGTCGAAGGCGCGCCGGGCGGCGTCGATCGCCCGGTGCATGTCCTCCTTGGACGCGTCGGCGACCTCCCCGAGCGGCTCCTCGGTCGCCGGGTTGATGTTGGTGAAGGTGCCGGACTGCCCGTCGACGAGCTTCCCGTCGATCATCATCTTCGGCTCGAACCGCACCTTTACAGCCTCGGTCATGTTTGTCACTCTCTTCTGAGTCGTTGAGGGGCTACAGAGAGCCTTACCGGAAACTAGCCGATTGGCAAGCGACAACCCCTACGGGCCTGGTCATTGTGGGTCGAACAGCACGGGCACCGACGTCGGCGAACGAAAAATCTGCCCGCGGACGTGCGGATCGTCCGCGTCGGGGTCCAGCCGCAGGTTGGGCAAGCGGTCGAGCAAAAGGTTGATGGCGGTGCGCATCTCCAGCCGCGCCAGGTGCATGCCGAGACAGACGTGCACGCCGTGCCCCCAGCCCAGGTGGGCCCTGGGTGTGCGGAAGATGTCGAACCTGTCGGGATCGGGGTAACGGTCCTCCTGCCGGTTGGCGGAGCCCAGCATCGGCATCACCGTGGACCCTTCCGGTATCGCCACCCCGCCGAGTTCGGTGTCGCGAGTCGCCACCCGGGTGATGGTCAGCAGGGGCGGTTCCCAGCGCACACCCTCCTCGATGGCCTGTGGTAGCAGCGACCGGTCCGCGCGGATGGCATCCAGCTGCGCGGGATCCGACAGCAGCGCGAGCAGCAGGCTGCCCAGGGACCGGTACGTCGTCTCCACCCCGGCGGGCAGCAGCAGCCGCAGGAACGAGTAGATCTCCTCGTCCTCGAGCTTCTCCCCGTCGATCTCGGCCTGGGCCAGCGCGCTGATCAGATCTTCCTTCGGCTCGGCGCGGCGGGCCGCCAGGATGGGTGCGAAGTAGGTGCAGAGCGCGGCCGAGGCGGCAAGGCCGCGTTCGGGATTCAGGATCCAACTCAGCAACGAGATCGACCACCGCTGGAACTGCGGATAGTCCTCCTCCGGCAGCCCCAGCAGGCCCGCGATGATCTGGCTGGGGTAATCGAAGGTGAATTCCTTGACCAGGTCGGCCTTTCCGTTCGCCGCGAACTTGTCGATCAGGCTGTTGCCCACCCGCCCGACGAGTTCGTCTTCCCAGCGGGCCAACGCCTTCTGCGAGAAGGCCTTTGACACCAGTGACCGCAGCCGCCCGTGCACCGGTTCGTCCATGCCGAGCATGACGCGCTCCCCCAGCACCGGCCCGAACGCGGCGATGACGGCCGCCGACGAGAACGTCTCGTTGTCGCGCAGCATCCGCTGGGCTTCCTCGTGGCGGTAGACGATGAAGACGGGTTTGGATTCCTCATGCGGCATCCCGGAAACGTCGAGGCGCTGAATGGGTTCCTCGCGGCGCAGCCGCGCCAGTTCCGTGTACGGGTCGCGCACGTCCCCGGAGACCGCGTCGTCGAAGGCGCCGAAGTCCTCCAGGTCGTCGAATAGCTGTTCCATACTTTCCCCTCAGCCCCCTTGGGTTCCCTTGCGCTTCGCCGCCAGCGCGGCCAAGCGTTGCAGCACCGGCTGCGGCAGCACGCGGGCCGCGAATACCATCGCCCGTTGACTTAGCGTCAGCGGCCACGCCCCGTCGCGCATCGTGCCCTGTCTGGGTATGCCCAGCACGACCCGCGACATGTGGTGCATGCCTGAAGCCGGCAGGATCCTGTTGGCCGCCAACAGCATCGATGCATCCGGTCCGACGCCGCGGCGGCGGAACGGCACCCGGTCGTCCAGCGCACTGACCAGGCCGTCGGTGAACTTCTCGGGTGGCCTGGCGAGTTTCATCGCGGCCCTGCCGCGGGTGTTCATGGTGTTGTGCAGCCGGGCGTACGGGCCGCCCAAGTCGCGGTTGTCGGTGGTGCCCGCGTCGGTGATGATCTCGGTGTCGTACGTGCCGGCGACCAACACGGTGACGCCCAACCCGAAGGGCGCGATCTCGCACGCCATGGCTTCGCCCCACCGCTCCAGCGCCCCCTTGGCCGCGGAGTACGGGGCGGTGGCCGGTTGGCCGCGCACCCCGGCCGCACTGGACACCAGGACGATGCGTCCCTCGCCGGCCGCCCGCATCGATGGCAGCAACGCCTGGGTGAGCGCAACCGGGCCCATTACGTTCGTTTCGAACATCCTGTGCCACAACGCCATATCGGTCTCCTCCACCATTCCGGCGGCGGAGATTCCGGCGTTGTGCACCAGCGCGTAGGGTGCGCCGGCGGCTTCCTCGATGGCCTTGGCCGCCGCCGCGATCGACGCCGGGTCCAACAGGTCGAGCTGCACGCCGACCAGCCGATCGTCGTCTTGACCGGCGCCCGTCGCCGCCCGCAGCGGCGGCAGGCCGACGTCGGGCGTCCGCATCGCCGCGATAACCCGCCAGCCTTCGCGGTACAGCCGCACCGCCGACGCGAAGCCCAGACCTCGCGACGCGCCGGTGATGACGACGGTGCGCGGCTCAGCCATGCGCGCCCGGGGTCGCGCAGGCACCCACACCGGGCGGTGGGGAATCGACATGGGGCCGCCCGTTGGGCTCCCCGCTGGCCCAGGTCGACCAGATGCCGACCGAGTATGGGCCCTGCGCCCCAGCCTTTTCGTAATAGCCTTGGGGGTCGTACACTTTCGCCTCCGGATACGGCCAGGGGCACGCGACGGAGGTCGCCGCGTGGCTGACCTTGATGACCCAGAACCACGCCCCGTAGGCGAAGTAGGACACGTTGATGATGGCGAACATCACCAGGAACGTGCCGAGCACCGGACGGGTCGGGAAGATCTTGGCCTTCGCGGCCAGCTTCTCGGCCACCGACTTGCCGGTGTCGTCGCGGTAGCAGAGTATCGCCGCCGGAACCATCACGAAGGTCACCGAGAACGACTCCCAGATCAGCGGGAACTGGAATGTCGTGCCGGTGAACACCGAGCCCCACGGGATCACCTGGGAGTAGATGTACATGCCCCAGTGGATCAACGTGTTCTCCAGGAAGGCATCGATGACGAACCCGATCACCAGGACTATCGCCCCCAGGCAAATCAGTGGGTGCCGCGAAACGAAGGCCTCTGGCCCTTTGCGGGCCTGCAGCTTGCGCAGGATCCATATCCCTGGGAAGTACGGCCCGAAGTAGAACATCACGTAACCGAAGACCACGAAGGGTTCGACCGTAGGCGAAATCGACACCAGCGGCCAGGATTCCGGCCAATGCACCAAATCCGGGTTGTAGACCGCGAACGGTGACCAGTTCATGATCGGGTCCTGCCACACGATCAGCGTGGTGCACAGGAACATGAGCATCACCGGACTACCGGGATTGCGGCGCCAGCCTCTGATGAAGACGATCAGCAGCACGACCAGCGCCACGACCGTGGCCCAGTCCAGGAACCCGATGTAGTCGAGCCCGAACGTGAATTTCACCGGGCGGGGCCGACCCTGCACATTCGGGTTGGCGACGCGGGGGTCCAACGCAACGCGGCAGTTCGCGATGAAGAAGAGCGTGAACGCGGCGAGGGCGGCGCCGGCGACCCAGCCGCCCCAGCCCCGCTTGTCCGTCCGCCGCGGGGGCGCCGGATTTTCCTGCGCCGCAAGCGGTGCGGATTGATCGGTGCTCATGTCTTTGCCAGCCTCACTCTCCGAAGCGATCGACCAGGTGCGAGTTGGTGCCGTCGGCGTCCAGCGTGCGGGCCACCAGATAGCCGGCGCCCATCCACGCGCGCCGCGTCCACTTCCCGAAGGAGACGCGCGTGCCGGGGGCACCCGACGCGGCGGGCATCATCTTCACCCGCTCCAGCGCCTCCTTGACCCCGCGCGGGCTGAGCGGGTGGGCATCGGCGAACGCGCGGACGAGGGTGGCGGCAACGTCGTGGTTGACCACCGACACGCAGTACTCGGGCCGGCTGCCCTCGTACCTCTTCGCGTAACGGTCGAGGAAGTCCTGGCCCAGCCGGTTCTCCTCGTCGTACTGGTCGACGCCGACCCAGCCCATGAACGCGTCCCACATGATCGGGTTCACCCAGGCGTTCTGGAATGCGGTGGTGGTGAATCGCGGCGGATCCCAATCCACGGCCTGCAGCGCGGGGTTGATGAAGACGATGCCGAAGCCGAACCCCAGATGCACGATCGCCTCGGCCTTGGCCTCGTGCAGCGTGCGGACGGCGTCGTTGATGTCTTGCGCGGTCTGGGCGATTGCCGCCTCCGCGACGATGCGAATGCCCTTGCGGCGGCACGCACTTCGAAGATTCTTCAGGTAGCTCTCGCCGATCAGATTCTGCTCCACGAGGACACCGATTTCCGAGAGTCCGCGTTTGGCGACGAGGTCGGCGATGAAGATCGGCTCATCGGTCATCGAGCCCTGCGGGAACGCGAAGGTCCATTCGCCCAGCCAGTCGTCGGTGCCGGTGACGCTGATCGCCGGCACCTTGAACCGCTCCTCGATCGCCTCGCGGGTCGGCACGCAGTTGTCGGTGATGTGCGGCCCGAACACCACCAGGCAGCCCTCGTCGACGAGCTCGCCGAACGCATCGATAACCGCCTTGACCGATCCCTTGGGCAGGCCCTCCACCTCGCGATAGATCATCTGCACGGGGCGATCGAGAAGGCCCTGCCCAACGGCTTCTTCGAAGACGAGGTCGAAGCACCGCGTGAAACTCGCCATCAGTTCCTCGGGGAAACCCGGCGGCAGCGTGAAGTCCATCAGGTAGCCGACTTTGATCGGCTCAGCGCTGCTTTCGTAGGACATCGAACCTCCCGAACCTCACGCACGCCGAACCACGGCAAACCTAATATTTGTTCAGACCCTAGCGGCGGCCGTATGCAGCGTCAATCATTCGCCCGCGCCGCCCAGATAGATCCCGATCAGCTCGGCCAGGGCCCTCCCCACGGCCACGTCGTCGGTGAGCGGCCCCGCGATCGCGGCGCGAGCCGCCTCTCGCATGGTGAGCCCCTCCGCCACCAGCCTGCCCGCGGCGATCAGCACGCGGGTCGACGCGACCTCACGCAGGCCGCCGGTTTCCAGCCGGCGAATGGCCTGTCCCAACCGGACCAGCTCCGCGGCGGTGGCGTCGTCCACGCCGGCCTCGTGTGCGACGATCCCCTCTTCGATATCGGCTGCGGGGAAATCGAATTCGATGGCGACCATTCGCTGCCGGGTCGAATCCTTGAGGTCTTTCAGCACGCTCTGATAGCCCGGGTTGTAGGACACCACCAGGCCGAACCCGGGCGCCGCATCGAGCGTGACGCCGAGACGTTCGATCGGCAGCTGCCGCCGGTGATCCGCGAGCGGGTGCAGGACCACCGTGGTGTCCTGCCGGGCTTCCACCACCTCGTCGAGATAGCAGATCGCCCCTTCACGCACCGCCCGTGTCAGCGGGCCGTCCACCCAGACGGTTTCGTCGCCCTGCAGCAGGTACCGGCCGACGAGGTCGGCCGTGGTGAGGTCGTCATGGCAGGCGACGGTGATCAGCGGCCGGCCGAGATCGTGGGCCATCGCCTCGACGAACCGGGTCTTGCCACAGCCCGTGGGCCCCTTCAGGACAAGGGCCAGACCCTGGCGGTACGCCGCCTTGAATACGGCCTCCTCGCCGCCGATCGCCTTGTAATAGGGGCGCGACGTCTCGGCCTCGGGCATCGCGCCGTTCCGGTGCACCAGCCCGGACTCGTTGGCCATACCTTCCCCTCCGCTACCCACGGTCAATCGAGCCTATCGCGGAACAGATGTTTGTTTCAAGCTCCCTGACGAGCGCGTTTAGGCTCGGCCATCGGTTGTCGTGGCGCGTCATGACACCCGGCGCCGGACTTCGGCCGAGCGCAGGGCGGACCGGAACAACGGGCCGATCACACCCGCGAGTTGGTCCGGGCGCGCGATCGTGGCGTGTGCGGCGGTACCGAACACGCGGCGCAGCGACTGCACGTCGGTACCCGCGCCGATGGTCAGGCACACGCAGCCGATGCCGCGGCGGCGGGCCTCGGCCAAGGCGCGGCGCGCATCGGCGGCGCCGTAGGCCCGCTCGTAGCCGTGGTCGTAGGCCAGTCCGTCGGAGAGCACCACCAGCAGCCGCCGCGACGTCCCGCCGCGCGCCTCCAGCACCGCCGATCCGTGCCGGATCGCCGCGCCGAGGCGCGAATACGCGCCCGGCTCAAGGCTGTTGAGCCGGCGCATGACTCGGGCGTCGAGATGGTCGTCGAATCGCTTGACCGGCACCACGTTCACCGCGCGCCGGCCCTGCGAGTAGTAGGCGTAGAGCGCGACCCGGTCGCCCAGGTCGTGCAGCGCGACGGTGAGGTTGGCGACCGCCGTGCGCTGCTGCTCGTGCACCGTGCGCCCGACCGTGCCGGCCTCGGCGGCCGAGCCCGACACATCGAGGAGAAGGAGCACCGACAGATCCCGCCGGCGCCGCAGGCTGTCGAGGTACACGGCCTCGTCGGGCACCGACCCCGCCAGCACCTCGACGCGGGCCTCGACCGCCGCGTCGATGTCGATGTCGTCGCCCTGCGCCTGGCGATGGCGGCGGTGCAGACCCATCCCGAGCCGGGACAGCGGGCGCCGCACGCCGATGGCGGCCTCGATCGCGTGTGTCGCCGACGGTTTGATCTCGGCGTCGACTTCGCGCACGGTGCACCACGCCGGCCGGTACATCCTGCGCCCGGCGTCCCATTCCGGGTAGGTGAAGCCGCCCGTGCACGTGGGCTGGTCCGCGCCGTCGACGCTCGACGCGGGGGCCAGCGAGGTCACCGCGTGCAATCCGCGCTTGGCGGAGTCGGTCCGGTGCGTCGGGGTGTCCGCGCCGGGCGGTCCCCCGCCGCTGCCGGTCTTGCGCGCCGACGAAAGCATCTTCTTCAGCCACCTGCCGATGAAACCGCCGCCGCCCACCGGGCTGGTGAACATGTCGGGATCGTCGGAGTCGTCGGTCTCGTCGTCGGCGAGTTCTTTCAGATCGTCGGTGCCGCCGCTCCTCGGGACATGCCCGGGTTGTTCCTTGCCTCGCCGTTCGGGCGCCCGGGCCGACGCGGCCAGCACCTTCCCAGCGCGAATGATGCCGAATTCCGGTGCGGGGTTACCGATCGGCTCCCGCCCGTCGGCGATCCGCAGCGAAGTGGCGGGCGAATCGCTTCGCCCCGCGGCGTCGGGGTCGGCGAGGGAGGCCAGAACGCCCGGCAACAGGTCGGCGTTGGCGGCGAGCGCGCGGTGCCCCTCCACCGCCAGATAGCGCTTGGCCACCCGAGGGCGGCGCAGCAGGTGGCGCATCACGTCCGGTTCCAGGCTGCCGGCCGCGATCATCGACGCCTGCACGGCAACGGCTTCGAGCTGCCGGCGGGCGCTCGCACCCGCGTCGACGTGGATGGTCTGGCCGTCGGTCCATGACGGTTCGCCCGGACGCAGTTCGGCCACCGCTACGGCCCGGCCGGCGAGCGCGGATGCGAGCATGCCGAGACCCGGCAGCCGGTCACCGCGAACGTCGGTGGACACGCTCAATCTCCGAACCGCCTGGACTCCGTTGACCAAATATCTGTTCCACCGTAGAGTCCGGTGCCACCGCAGTCAATCAGGGCAAGGAGCACACGGTGCGCGGGGGAGCTGATGCTGCGCGCCGTCGCCGTTGTTGACCGGCTATCCGCTCAACCGTAAAGTCCGGCTAAGGTCGCAGATTCACCAGGGAACAAGGAAAAGTGGACTTTTCATACCCGGCGGAAGTGGAGCAGTTCCGCGTCGAGCTGCGCGACTGGCTATCGAAGAACCTGACCGACGAGCTGGTGGCCGCCCGTCGGCCCGCCGGACGAGACGACGCCGCCTTCGAAGTGCTGCGCGCCTGGAACGCCACGATGGCCGACGCCGGCTGGGCGGCGGTCTCGTGGCCTCGCGAGTACGGCGGCCGCGGCGCGACGGTTCTCGAGCAACTCGTCTACACCGAGGAAACCACGCGGGCGCGAGCCCCCATGCCGCTCAACGTCATTGGCCTAAACAACATCGCGCCGGCCATCATGCAATACGGCACCGAGTCACAGAAGCTCACGCTGCTCCCCCGCATGATGCGGGCCGACGACATCTGGTGCCAAGGGATGTCGGAACCTGAAGCGGGGTCCGACCTCGCCGCGCTGCGCACCCGCGCGGCGCGCGACGGTGACGACTTCGTCGTCAACGGCCAGAAAATCTGGACGTCGCTGGGGCATCGCGCGGACTGGTGCCAGCTCTACGTGCGCACCGACCCCGAAGCGCCCAAGCACAAGGGCATCTCCTGCCTGATCGTCGACATGAGACTGCCGGGCATCGAAGTCCGTCCGCTGGTAACGCTCAACGGCGAAGCCGATTTCGCCGAGGTGTTCTTTCACGACGTGCGCGTGCCTGCGGACGCGTTGCTCGGTCCGCTGAACGGGGGATGGCAGGTGGCCACCACCACGCTCAGCCACGAGCGGGCCGGGGCCGCCCGGCTGTACGCCGAGATGCAGGTGCGGCTCGAAGAATTGACCGACGACATCGCCGCGCACAGCGACGCGCTCGAAGACCCCGTGACGCTGCGGCGCCTCGGCGAGATCGCGCTGCGCATCAAGTATCTGGAAGTGCTGTGCCAGCGGTCGATCTCGGCCACGCTGCATGGCGGTGACGCCTTCGGATCGGCGAGCCTCGCCAAGACCGTGTGGGGTGAGATCGGACAGGACATGGCCGCGTTGGCCTTTGACGTGCTGGGCACGAGCGGCGCCGGCGCGCCGTGGGCGAACTACCGCCTGACGTCGCGCTCGCTGACCATCGCGGGCGGTACCAGCCAGATCAACAAGAACATCACCGCCCAGCGGGTACTCGGGTTGCCCCGCAAATGAACCTCGAACTCTCCGACGAGCAGGTCGCGCTGCGCGACACCACCCGACGCTATCTCGCCGAAAAGGCTTCCATCGCCGACCATGTGCGCCCGCTGCTCGACGACCCGACCGGCGTCACCGAGCCCGTGTGGCGCGGCCTGGCCGGCCTCGGGACCACCGGTCTGCTGATGCCGGAGGCCCACGGCGGCGCCGGCATGACGATGATCGAGGCCGGCATCGTTGCCGAAGAGCTCGGTGCCGCCCTGCACCCGGGGCCATGGTTGTCGACCGCGGTCGCTGCCGCCCGGGCGCTGACGCGGCTCGGGCCAACCGACGCCGCGGCCGAGCTGCTCAGCGGGATCTCCGACGGCACCACGGTCGCCACCGTCGGCTTCCTCGATGCCGAAAGCGCACCGGTGGCCGCGAGCCGGCAGGGCGATGACGTCGTCTTGCGGGGCGACATGACCGCCGTCCCCGACGTCGCCGCCGCGGACGTGCTGCTGGCGCTCGCCGGGGAAGGCGGCGGTCGAGGGCTTTTCGCGATCCGCACCGACTCGCCGGGTGTTTCGGTCGAGCCGGAGCGCGGCATCGACCAGACCCGCAAGCGCTTCCGGGTCACGCTCGACTCAGCGCCCGCGCGGCGGCTGGCCGCGGCCGCCCCGGGGGACGTCGCCGCGGTGATCGACGATGTGCTGATCGCGACGGCCGCCGACGCACTCGGCGCCGCGCGAGCCGTCATGACCGCGGCCATCGAATACGCCAAGACCAGAACGCAATTCGGGCAGCCGATCGGCTCGTTCCAGGCGGTCCAGCATCTGTGCGTCGACATGTTCGAAACCGTGGAGTTGGCCCGCAGCGGCGTGATCCACGCGCTGTGGGCCGCCGACAACGCCGACGCCGACGAACGGCACCAATCCGCAATCCGGACGAAGGCGTTCGCCGGGCGGCTTGCCACGGTTGGCGACACGGCGATCCAGGTGTTCGGCGGGATCGGCTACACCTGGGAGCACGACGCGCATCTCTACCTCAAGCGCCTGCTCAGCTGGAGCGCGTTCCTGGCCGGGCCCGATCGATACCTCACCGAACTCGGTGCGCGCCTTGCCAACAGGGGGAACCGGTGATGGACATCGAGTACTTGCTCACCGCTACCCGCTCGGCACGCAAGACGCTTGACCTGGACGCGCCGGTCGACCTCGCGGACATCCGGGAGTGCCTGCGCATCGGCTTGCAGGCGGCCAACGGCTCCAATCAGCAGTCCTGGCGCTGGCTGGTGGTCGCCGACCCGGCGTTGCGCGCCGAGATCGCCGAGCTGTACCGCGCGGCCTATCTGCTGCGGGTCGGCGGCCAACTGATCGCCGACCTGATGCCGGCCGGAACGCCGGAGAACCGGATCATGTCATCGACGGAGTGGCTGGTCGAGAACATGTCGAGGGTTCCGCTGCTGGTGATCCCCTGCTATCAGCCCTACCTGCCCCGCATCGAGGGCGATGAATCGTTTCACCAGGCCACGCTGTACGGCTCGATCTACCCGGCGGTCTGGAACTTTCAGCTGGCGCTGCACACCCGCGGATACGGAACCTGCATCACCACCCTGCACCTGCATCGCGAGGCGGAGGTGCGGCGGCTGCTGGGGATTCCCGAAAGCTATGTCCAGGGATGCCTGCTTCCGGTGGGCCGGTTGCGCGCCGGGCACACGTTCCGGCCCGCCCGGCGACGACCCGTCGACGAGGTGGTCGCGTGTGACGGTTGGGACGGACCCGCGCTTTAGAATGGTCCCCGGCACCGCCGTTATGCAGCGCATTCGTCATTCCGGGTCTGATAGCCTTTAACAAAGATTTGGTTCGGTGAGAGGGACGAATGCGAATGGATGCCAGTCCGCAGTCGTCCGGACGTGCGCACGGCTGATCATGCCGAGAGCGGAGTCATTGGGAGCCGGCGCCGCAGCCGATTTGGGGACGCGCCGGACCGAGATCCTGACCACCGCGGCGTCGTTGATCGCGCAGTCAGGATTGCGGACCTCCTTGCAGGAGATCGCCGACGCCGCAGGCATTCTTCCGGGCAGCCTCTATCACCATTTCGAGTCCAAAGAGGCGATCCTCATCGAGTTGATCCACCGCTATCAGGAGGATCTGGACCGGATCGGGCAAGCCGCGCAAGCGAAGTTGGACAAAGCGGACCCGCGGCCGGTCCCCGAGCAGATCGTCGAGCTGGGCTCGGCCATCGCCAACTGCGCCGTGCAGCATCGCGCCGCGCTACAGATGTCCTTCTACGAGGGTCCGAGCACGGACCCGGAGTTGATGAAGCTGACGCAGCAGCGGCCCGTGGCGATCCAGGAGGCGATGCTGCAGACGCTGCGCGCGGGCAGGTGGAGCGGCTACATCAAACCCGACATCGATCTGCCCACGTTGGCCGATCGCATCTGCCAAACCATGCTGCAGGTCGGCCTCGACGTCATGCGGCATAAGTCGCCCCCTGACCAGGTCGCCGCCCTGCTTTGCGAAATCATCTTGCAGGGATTGGCATCCCGGCCACCGACCGACTCGGCGCTGGACCGGTCCACAGCCTTCGCGGCCGCCACGGACGTCATCGAAACCTGGTCGGACGACAGCGAGGCCGATCCCAGCGACAAAGCGGCTCACGTCCGTGCCGTGGCGCGAACGGAATTCGGTCGCAAGGGCTACGAGGCCACCACCATCCGGGACATCGCCTCCGCGGCCGGCCTGGGGACGGGAACCGTTTACCGGGTCATCGGCTCGAAGGACGAACTTCTCGCCTCGATCATGGAATCGTTCGGCCGCAAGGTCGAGGCCGGCTGGGTCAGCGTGCTGCGCTCGGATGCCACGCCCATCGAGAAGCTCGACGCCCTGAGCTGGGTCAACGTCAACGCGCTGGATCGGTTCTCCGACGAATTCCGCATCCAGCTGGCCTGGATGCGTCAATCACCGCCGGACACCCCCAACCCGGGCTGGCTATATGCGACCCGACTCCGGCAGATGAAAACGCTTCTGTCCGAAGGCATCCGATCGGGGGAAATCAGCGTGGACGCGGCGTCCACCGCAATGCTGGCACGCTGCGTCATCGGCCTGCAGTGGATACCGGAGAACATCCTCGCCGAGATCGGCAAGCGCGCGGCGCTGGTGCACGTCCGCGACACCGTTCTGCGCGGCGTCGCGGTTCGCACCGGGTAGGTGTTGAACCAAAAAACTGTTACCCATACAGTTGGGCAATTAGAACCGCGTTGGCAGTGAACGAGAAGGGGATTTCCATGACTATTGTCGATCGGCTGCGCTACGACGGCAAGCGGGCCCTCGTCGTAGGCGGCGCCACCGGCATGGGTGCAGCCGCGGCCAAGTCAGCGGCCGAACTCGGCGCCGAAGTGATCGTGATGGACTACGCGCCGGTGAACTACGACGTCGCCAAATCCATCCAGGTGGACCTGCGCGATCCCGCGTCGATCGACTCCGCGATCGAGCAGCTGGACGGTCCGATCCACGCCCTGTTCTCGGCCGCCGGCATCGCCGACGGGACAACCGACCTGATGGCGATCAACTTCATCGGCCACCGCCATCTCATCGATCGGCTCCTCGAGAAGAACCAGCTGCCCTCGGGCTCGGCGATCTGCTTCATCTCCTCGGTTGCGGGCATGGGCTGGGAGAACGACCTGGACCTGCTCACGGAGTTCCTCGCCACGCCGGACTTCGCCTCGGCCCAGGAGTGGGTCAAGGCGCACGAAGCCGAAGGCATCATCCACTACGGCTTCTCCAAGAAGGTCGTGAACGCCTACGTCGCGACCCAGGGCTACCCGCTGCTCAAGAAGGGCATCCGGATCAACGCGATCTGCCCCGGCCCCACCGACACCCCCCTGGCCCAGGCCAACGCCGACCTCTGGCTCACCTTCGCGCAGGACTACCGCGAAGAGACCGGTTCGAAGGTGCACACCCCGGAGCAGATGGGCGACGTGATGGCGTTTCTCAACAGCGCCGCCGCCTTCGGCATCAGCGGCATCACGTTGCTGGTGGACTACGGCCACACGATGGCCTCGCTCACCAACGCTTACCCGCCGGGCAAGCCGATCATCGACATCATCATGGGGCGCGTGAAGCTCTAGAAGCGAGCGCCCGTTTCGGCGCCGGTACCGTCGAGGGCATGGCACGAGTCATCGTCATCGGCGGGCACGGCAAGGTCGCACTGCAGCTGGCCCGCATCCTGACCGAACGCGGTGACGAGGTCAGCTCCGTCTTCCGCAACCCCGAACATTCGGGCGACGTCGCGGCCACCGGCGCAAAGCCGGTGGTCGCCGATATCGAGCGC
Source organism: Mycobacterium sp. E3305 (assembly GCF_001666785.1). Lineage (NCBI taxonomy): Bacteria > Bacillati > Actinomycetota > Actinomycetes > Mycobacteriales > Mycobacteriaceae > Mycobacterium > Mycobacterium sp. E3305. The sequence goes on from NZ_LZJA01000181.1 coordinate 96,378, forward strand.
CTCGACACCGGCGCCCTGGCCGGCCTGCTCAAAGGGCACGACGCGGTCGTCTTCTCGGCCGGCGCCGGTGGGGGCGACCCGGCACGCACGTACGCCGTCGACCGCGACGCCGCCATCCGGGTGATCGACGCCGCGGCCCAGGCGCGGGTCAAGCGATTCGTCATGGTCTCCTATTTCGGCGCGGGGCCGGATCACGGTGTACCGCAGGACAACTCGTTCTTCGCCTACGCGGAAGCCAAAGCGGCCGCCGACGCCCACCTACGCGCGAGCGGCCTGGACTGGACGGTGCTTGGACCGGGGCGACTCACCCTGGATCCGCCCACCGGCCGCATCACGCTGGGGCAGGGCACGGGGGAAGTGTCGCGGGCCGATGTCGCGCTCGTGGCGGCCACCGCGCTGGCGGACGACGAGACCGTCGGCCGAACGATCGACTTCAACAACGGCGACACCCCCATCGCCGAGGCGCTGGCGAGCTGAACCGCAAGGCGGGCGTAAACTCCGCTACGCAGCTGGTCTGCCGTCGCCGCACACCGCGACTTCGGCATCGAGCGAGGCGGGTTGGTGACGCTTCGCGAGAGGGAACCCGGTGAGAACCCGGGACTGTCCCGCAGCGGTATGCAGGAACGACCGCCGTCACCCAAGCACTGGTCGCAAGACTGGGAAGCGACGGCCAGTAGGAACTGCCCGTCTCCTCGGCGCCCCTTCCGGGCCGCATCGTCGAGCGGGCGTGGGAGCACCAGCCGGTGCGCGCCTGCGAGTCCGAAGACCTGCCAGCTGTGCCGGGCGCGCCGCGCCCGGCGGTTCATCGCCTCGTGGAATGGGCGTTTGGCTGCGCCGGTTGCGGTTTATGTACCACAGGTGCCACCGCAACCGAATTGGCTTACGTCCGTTGGCGGTGACCACCCCGTCGATTGAAGGACGAAAGATATCGTGACCGCTCAACCATTTACCGCAACTGTCGTCGGCTCCCCGCGCATCGGCCCGAAGCGCGAACTCAAACGCGCCACCGAGGGCTACTGGGCCGGCCGCACCAGCCGAGCCGAACTCGAAGACGTCGCCGCCACATTGCGCCGCGGCATGTGGGCCGGCCTCGCCGCAGCCGGGCTGGATTCCGTCCCGGTGAACACCTTCTCCTATTACGACCAGATGCTGGACACGGCGGTGATGCTCGGCGCCCTGCCGGCGCGGGCCGCGCAAGTGTCCGACGACCTGGATCGCTACTTCGCCGCCGCCCGTGGCAACGCCGAGCTGGCGCCCCTGGAGATGACCAAGTGGTTTGACACCAACTACCACTACCTGGTCCCCGAGATCGAGCCCTCGACCACCTTCTCGCTCAACCCGGACAAGGTGCTCGCCGAACTGAAAGAGGCTCTCGCGCAGGGGATTCCCGCACGGCCCGTCGTCATCGGGCCGATCACCTTCCTGCTGTTGAGCAAGGCGGTCAACGGCGGTGGCGCGCCGATCGAGCGGCTCGAGGAGCTGGTGGGCATCTACGCGGAGCTGTTGGGCTTGCTCTCCGCCAACGGCGCGCAGTGGGTGCAGTTCGACGAGCCGGCGCTGGTGACCGACATCTCCCCCGATGCTCCGGCGCTGGCCGAGGCTGCGTACAACGCGCTGGGCAAAGTGAGTAACCGCCCGGCAATCTACGTCGCCACCTACTTCGGCGATCCCGGCGCCTCCCTGGCCGGTCTGGCCCGCACCCCGGTCGAGGCGATCGGCGTCGACCTGGTCTACGGAGCCGACGCGGCGGTGGCCGGTGTGCCGGAGTTGTCGGGCAAGACCCTGGTGGCCGGCGTCGTCGACGGGCGCAACATCTGGCGCACCGACCTGGAGGCGGCGCTCGGCAAACTGGCCGCGTTGGCGGGTTCGGCTGGCGCCCTTGCGGTTTCGACCTCATGCTCCACGATGCACGTGCCCTACTCGCTGGAGCCCGAAACCGATCTGGACGACGCGCTGCGCAGCTGGCTGGCGTTCGGGCAGGAGAAGGTGGCCGAGGTGGTGACGCTCGCGCGCGCATTGCGCGACGGGCGCGAGGCCGTCGCCGGCGAGATCGCGGCGTCCAATGCCGCGGTGTCGTCCCGCACGAGCGATCCCCGGCTGCACAACGACGAGTTGCGGGCCCGCATCGACTCGATCGTCGCCACCGGCACCCACCGCGGCGACGCGGCGCAGCGCCGCGCCAGCCAGGAAGCGCGGCTGCACCTGCCGCCCCTGCCGACGACGACCATCGGCTCCTACCCGCAGACCTCCGCGATCCGCAAGGCGCGCGCCGCGCTGCGGGCCGGCGAGATCGATCAGGCGGAGTACGAGAAGCGGATGCGCAAGGAGATCGCCGACGTCATCAAGCTGCAGGAGGAGCTGGGTCTCGACGTGCTGGTGCACGGCGAGCCGGAGCGCAACGACATGGTGCAGTACTTCGCCGAGCAGCTCGAGGGCTTCTTCGCGACGTCCAACGGATGGGTCCAGTCGTACGGCAGCCGCTGCGTGCGTCCGCCGATCCTCTACGGCGACGTCATCCGTACGCACCCGATGACCGTCGAGTGGATCTCCTACGCGCAATCGCTGACCGACAAGCCGGTGAAGGGCATGCTGACCGGCCCGGTCACGATCCTCGCCTGGTCGTTCGTCCGTGACGATCAGCCGCTGGCCGACACCGCCAATCAGGTGGCGCTGGCCATCCGCGACGAGACCGTGGACCTGCAATCCGCGGGCATCGCCGTCATCCAGGTCGACGAACCCGCGCTGCGGGAGCTGCTGCCGCTGCGCCGCGCCGATCAGGAGGACTACTTGCGTTGGGCCGTAGGGTCTTTCCGCTTGGCCACCTCCGGCGTCGCCGACACCACGCAGATCCACACCCACCTGTGCTATTCGGAGTTCGGCGAGGTGATCGGGGCCATCGCCGACCTGGACGCCGACGTGACGTCCATCGAGGCGGCGCGATCACACATGGAGGTGCTCGACGACCTCAACGCGGTCGGCTTCTCCAACAGCGTCGGACCGGGCGTCTACGACATCCACTCGCCGAGGGTGCCGAGCACCGCCGAGATGGCGGAGTCGTTGCGCGCGGCGCTGAGAGCTGTTCCCGCGCAACGGCTCTGGGTCAACCCCGATTGCGGCCTGAAGACCCGCAACTCCGACGAGGTCACCGCGTCGCTGAAGAACATGGTCGCCGCGGCCCGGGAAGTCCGCGCGGGGGCTTAGCCCCGACGAGCAGACGCAAAATCGCACGTTTCCGGCTCGGAACGTGCGATTTTGCGTCTGTTCGCGCGGTCTACTCCGACAACACCTCGACGGGAACGTCGTCGGCCCACGGCTGCCGGGTCACCATGTCCGCGACCCGGACGATGCCGCGCTCGAACTCGCCGGTCGCCGCGTCCACCAGCCGGTACGCCTGCACCTGCTTGTGGATGGGCTGCGCGTCGAGCAGCACCACTCGCACCTCGCCCGGCTCGAAGTGGCACCGCTCCTGCAGCGCGGCGATCAGCTGCTCGTTGTGCATGTGGCCGTCGCCGAAGTTCCAGCCGATGGCGGTGCTGCAGATGCGTTCGCCGTCGGTCAGCACGTAGTCGTCCTCGTTCTGGCCCGCCATCGCGCGATGCGCCAGGGTGAACAGCGCACGCCCGTGAGTGTTGAACCCGCGGAACGCATATCCCATGTAGAGCGGGATCTGCGCGGCCTCGGGGCTGCCGTAGAACCGCTCCAGCTGCGCCTGCGGCATGCTGGCGATCGCGACGATGCCCCTGGCGATCTTGTCGCTCGCCGATCCCTTGATGCACCACAGCGTGGTGTCCCAGTTCCCGGCGTAGTACCGCATCCCCGGCAGAAACGAGATCTTGCGGGGAAACATGTTGCCGAGCAGGACGATTCCCGCGATGACGACGAACAGGATCGCCACCACCACCGGGTGTCGCAGGTCGCGCAGCCCCAGGCGGGCGTGCGCGACGAACAACGACAGCACCCCGAAGATCATGAAGACGTTCCACTCCAGCGGCACGCCCATCGGGATCGACACCAGGATCCCCAGGTGGAAGCAGACCATGACGATGGCGGCCACGGTGATGGGCCAGCCGCTGTGGCAGAAGAACAACGGCAACGGCACCAGCATCTCGATGGCGGTGCTGAGGTGCGCCAGCCATCGCGACAGCCGGCCGGGCCGCAGGTCGTCCGGAAACCTCTCGAAGAATTGCCGCTTCAGCCAGCGGGGCCGCACCAGCGGGTTGTTGGACATCATCGTGGAGATCACGAACGGGAAGTGCTTGTTGAGCTTCGACGTGGCGGCGCCCATCCAGATCACCAGGAACACCACCTTGGACCCGACGATCATGTCCACCCCGCCGAAGAGGAACGTCACCGCCATGGTCGCGTAGACCTCACCGCGCGCGGCCAAAAAGATCACCTTGTCGCGCAGGCCCAGCACGCCGAGCAGCAGCAGGATCAGCACGATCTTCCAGGCCGGCAGCAGCCCGATCGTCGTGCCGAGCTCCGGCATCGGTCCGGTGCCGTCGGCGAACAGCGCCGCGAACGTCACCAGCAGGAACAGCGCGTACAGCGCGACGTCAATCGGCTTGCGCTTGGTGCCCTCGGTCAGCGGGACCCGGTTCGGCCACGGTGGCAGCCGGATGGTGCCGAACCGCATCCAGTACAGGATCGAGCCCATGGGCGGGAAGAACCGGTTGTTCAGCGGGCCGAAGCCGCAACCCAGCCCGATCACCTCGAACAACATCGTGTAGAGCACGACCTTCTCGAACACGATCGGCTCCGACCACCACGACGCGACGTGGGTGAACCCGCCGAGTCCCCTGGTGGCCGACGCGAACACCCACGCGCCAAGGATGTAGAGCAGGATTTTGGCGACGTAGAACAGGTGCAGCACGACCGGCGTGCCGAAGCCGACCTCGGCCCAGTGCTTGGCCATCGGCCGGATCTTCTCGCTACGGGTGCCCTTGTTCCACTCGGCCATGTCGAGCTGCGGCAGCTCAGGCTTGAGAAATCCCATGGTGGTCAGATTAGAACGTGTTCTAGCTCAGCGGCACTCGAGCCGCGCAAGAATTCTTTGCCTGCGACTCGGCCGCCGGATACCGTGAAACCGGATCGGCGCGGCCCTTAGGAGGCGTCCATCATGAGCAGGTTTCGAATCGTCATATCGGCCGCGGCGCTGGCGACGGTCGCCGCCGGCTCACCCGTCGCCATCGCCGGTGCCGACACCCCGGGGCCCGGCGATTCCTGCACGGTGTTGCACGCGACCACCCAGGACGGCAACGGCAGGACGATGTGGTGCAACCCGACGATGACCGGCGCCCACAACCTGGTGTGGCAGTACGGCGGACCGGCCGCTAACCCCTAAGCGCCCCGACCGAGTGTGCGCCGAGGGCATTGAGTGTGAACTGAGGGCGAGAAATCCGCGAAAATTGCGCCCTGGGCGCACACGCAATGCCCTGAGCGCACACGCGATTCACTCACCGAATATTCCCGGCGCGATCGTCGGCGCCCGCTGGAGCGCTCGCGGGTCAACGGTCAGATTCAGCGCGCCGAGTTCTCCCGCCCGCAGATCGGCCAGCGCGGTCACCGCGGCCAAAAACCTCTCCCGCTCAGCCGGTTCGACGACGACGCCGGCGAGCTCGGTGAACTTCTGGACGTATTGCGGGCGCCGGAACGGTCGCGCGCCCAACGGGTGGGCGTCGGCGACGGCCAGCTCGTCGACGATCACTTCCCCGCTTTTCAGCGTGACCACGGCCCGCGCCCCGAACGCCTTGTCCGCCGGATCCGCCGAGTGATAGCGGCGGGTCCACTCCGGATCCTCGACCGTCGAAATCTTGCGCCACAACTCGACCGTGTCGGGCCGGTGGGCCCGCTCGGCGGCGTAGGACCGCTCGTGGTGCCAGCTCCCGTCCTGCAGCGCGACGGCGAAGATGTAGGGCAGCGAGTGGTCGAGCGTCTCCCGCGACGCGTCCGGGTCGAACTTCTGCGGATCCCGCGAACCCGTTCCGATTACGACGTGGGTGTGGTGGCTGGTGTGCAGCACGACGGTGGCGATCTGGCCGGGGTCGTCGATCCGCTCGCGGAGCCGCCGCGCCAGGTCGATCGGGGCCTGGCTCTGGTATTCCGCCGAGTGTTCCTTGGTGTAGCTGTCCAGGATGGCGCGCTTGGGCTCGCCGGGAGCGGGCAGCGGCACCCGGTATTCGCGGTCGGGTCCGCCCAGCAGCCACGCGATCACCCCATCCTCGCCCTCCCAGATGGGGGCCGGCGACCCCTCGCCGCGCATCGCGCGATCCACCGCCTCGATGGCGACCTTGCCCGCGTGCGCGGGGGCGAACGCCTTCCAGCTGGAGATCAGCCCCTTGCGGGACTGGCGGGTGCTGGTGGTCAGGTGCAGGGCCTGCCCGACCGCCTGATAGATCGTCTCGGTGTCCAGTCGCAGCATGGTCCCCAGGCCGGCGGCCACCGACGGGCCCAGATGCGCGACATGGTCAATCTTGTGCTCGTGCAGGCAGATTCCGCGGGCCAGGTCGATCTGGATTTCGTAGGCGGTGACCACACCACGGAGCAGGTCGGCGCCGGGCAGTCCCAGCTGCTGGGCCACCGCGACCAGCGGGGGAATGTTGTCGCCGGGGTGGGAGTATTCGGCGGCCAAAAACGTGTCGTGGAAGTCGAGTTCGCGCACGGCGACGCTGTTGGCCCAGGCCGCCCACTCCACCGAATAGGTCCCGTCGACGCCGAAAACCCCGGCCCCGCGCCGCGCCGGGTGGGCCAGCGCCTGCCGCCGCGCCACGGTGACCGGCCGGCGCAGCACGGCGGCCGCGCTGACCGCCGCGTTGTCGATGATCCGGTTCACCACCATCTCCGCGGTTTCCGGCTCGACGGCAACCGGGTCGGCGGCGACTTCGGCGATCTTTGCCGCCAGGTGCTCTTCGCGGGGGAATCGGTCGGAGCTGCGCCGCACGCGAACCGTATGCGTCAACACACCCGAACCCTATGACCGGCGAGAACGCGCGCAGAAATCTGTGTTAACCCCCCACCACCGGCGCCGCCCGCGGTGTAGTTTGCTGCTGGGGCGGGACCAAGGTTGAGGAGCCAGCCGTGTCAGAGGTCGATTACTGCGTGGTCGGAGCGGGATTCGCGGGTCTGGCGGCCGCCCTGCGGCTGAAACAGGCCGGTCTTTCGGTGGCCTTGCTGGAGGCGCGCGACAGGGTTGGCGGCCGCACCTACACGCAGTACCGTCCCGACGGCACGTGGATCGACCGTGGCGGCGCGTGGATCGGACCCGGCCAGGATCGGATCTACGCGCTGATGGACGAGTTCGGGGTGGCCGAGTACAAGCAGCACAACGACGGCGACGCCATGATGATCGTCGACGGCAAGAGACACCGCTACGGCGGCACCATTCCCTGGACGATGAGCCCGTGGGCGGTCGCCAACCTCGGGGTCGGATTGTTGTCGATCGAGAAGATGGCCAAATCGCTTCCGCGCGAAGCCCCCTGGGACGCCAAACACGCCGACGAGTGGGACCGCATCAGCCTGGGTGAATGGATCGAACAGAACACCATGTCCAAGCAGGCCCGCGAGATGCTGGACATGGCCTTCGCCGGGCTCTACACCTCGGCGGCGTCGGAGACGTCGCTGCTGTGGGGGTTGTTGCAGACGGCGTCGGCAGGCGGGCTGACGTTCGCGATTTCCGGCAAAGGCGGCTCCCAGGACGCCCGCCCGGTCGGCGGGATGGGCGCCATCTACGGTCCCATCGCGGCCGAACTGGGCGACGCGCTGCACCTTTCGCAACCGGTCCGCCAAATCGCCCAGGACGCCGACGGCGTGACGGTGACGGCCTCCGACCTGACCGTGCGCGCCCGACGGGTCATCGTCGCGATCCCGCTGGCGGTCGCCACGTCGATCGTCTACGAGCCGATGCTGCCGGTGGATAGGGCGATGCTGCACCAGCGCATGCCGAGCGGCGCGGTCATCAAGACGTCGGTGATTTACGACGAGCCGTTCTGGCGTGCCGACGGGCTGTCGGGTCAGTCGGCCGCACCGGGATCCCCGGCCACCCTGACGATCGACGCCTGCACCGACAGCGGCGACCCCGGGGTCATGTGCGTCATCACCGAAGGGCCCGCGGCGCGGCGGTTGACCAAGCTCAATGAGGCCGAGCGGAGAGCGGCGCTCATCGGCGAGTTGGTCGACCGGTTCGGCGAGAAGGCGAGAACGCCGCAGGAGTACCACGAGCAGAACTGGACCGTTGACCGTTACTCCGGCGGCGGGATGATCGGTCACGCACCGACCGGCGTGCTGACCGAATTCGGCTATACCCTGCGCGAGCCGTGCGGCCGCATCCACTGGGCCGGCACCGAGAGTTCGGCCGTGATGTGCGGGTGGATCGACGGCGCGATCCGTTCCGGTGAGCGTGCGGCCGCCGAGGTCCGGGAGGCCGAGACCGCCGCGGTCGCCTAGGACGAGGAGGCCCCTGGCTAACCCGCCTGCTTAGCGGGCGGGCGGTAGAAGATCACCAGCTGACCGACCGCGCCGGCGAGGCCCAGCACCACCGAGATCAGCAGGCCGCGCCAGCCGTCCATCCAGTTGTGCCCGAACACCACGTAGTCCAGGCTGAGCTTGCCGGCGCCCAGGGTGGCCACGGCTATGGCGCTGACCGCCAGCACCAGGTTGTATTCCCAGCCCTCCTTGACGATGAAGAAGCCGTTGGCCCGGTGCACCGTCCAGGCCGCCACCAGCATCAACGACACGAAGCCCGCCGCCGGGATCGGTGTCAGCAGCCCCGCGGCCAGGCCCAGCCCCGCGGCCATCTCGGTCGTGGCGGCCACGGTGGCGTGAAACTTGCCCGGCTTCATGCCGATGCTTTCGAACCACCGCGCGGTGCCGGGGATGCGTCCGCCACCGAAGAACTTGTTGTAGCCGTGCGCGGCCAACGTCACGCCCAGTACCAGCCGCAGGATCAGTAACCCGACGTCGTAGGGAGTCATACCTGCAAACCTAGATCATGGCGCCGACCGGATAACAGGACCGCCGAGCAGCTAACTCCGTCGACCCATGTGGGAACATTGCGGGCGTTCCGACGTTCGCCTTTCGACGGCCACCACGAGGGGGTGCACCACGGCTCGTATCGCACGCGGTGCCCGCCGTGACACGCTTGGGGCCGCTTCTGGCGGGCAATCCGTGGTGTTACTGGACGGCACAGCGAGTCACCCGCGGGAGCTGTTGGGTAACAAGGGCCACGGCATCGAGGCGATGCGCCGGCATGGTCTGCCGGTGCCGCCCGCGTTCTGCATCACCACGGAGGTCGGCCTGCGGTACCTCGCCGACCCCCGGGCGGCGATGGACGCCATCTGGGACGACGTGCTCGACCGGATGAGTTGGCTGGAGGCGCAGACCTCGCGGGTGTTCGGGCGCGGCCCGCATCCCCTGCTGGTCAGCGTGCGCTCCGGGGCCACCCAGTCGATGCCGGGCATGATGGACACCATCCTCGACCTCGGCCTGAACGATGAGGTCGAGCAGGCGCTGGCCACCGGCGCCCCGGCATTCGCCCGAGACACCCGCCGTCGGTTCGAGCGGATGTACCGGCGCATCGTCGGCATCGGCGAGCACGAGCCGGTGCCCGCCGACCCCTACGCGCAGCTGCGCGCAGGCATCGAGGCGGTGTTCGCCTCGTGGAACTCACCCCGCGCGGTCGCCTACCGCGCCCATTCCGGCGTCGACGACCAGAGCGGCACGGCGGTCGTCGTCCAGGCGATGGTGTTCGGCAACCATGGTCCCGATTCCGGTGCGGGGGTGCTGATTTCACGCAACCCGATCACCGGGGACAACGAGCCGTTGGGCGAGTGGCTGCCCGGGGGTCAGGGCGATGACGTGGTGTCAGGCTCGGTCGACGTGGAACCCATCAGCGCCCTGTGTGACGAGCAGCCGGCCGTCTACGGCGAGTTGATCGACGCCGCAAGAAGATTGGAGCGACTCGAGTTCGACGTCCAAGAGATCGAGTTCACCGTCGAGGACGGCAAGCTGTGGCTGCTGCAGACCCGCGGCGCGGAGCGCTCGGCGCAGGCCGCCGTGCGCCTGGCGCTGCAGCTGCGGCACGAGGGGCTGATCGACGATGCCGAGACGCTGCGGCGCGTGACGCCGGCGCACGTGCAGACCCTGTTGATGCCCGCCTTGCAACCGGAAACGCGCTTGGCGGCAAAGCTTTTGGTCAGGGGGTTGCCGGCCTGCCCGGGCGTGGCGTCGGGCAAGGCCTATACCGACGTCGACGAGGCGCTCGATGCCGCCGAACGGGGCGAGTCGGTGATCCTGGTACGCGACCACACCAGGCCCGAAGACGTTTCGGGCATGCTGGCCGCGCAGGGCATCGTCACCGAGGTCGGCGGCGCGGCCAGCCACGCGGCGGTGGTCAGCCGGGAACTCGGGCGGGTGGCCGTGGTGGGTTGCGGCCCCGGAGTGGCCGCCTCGCTGGCCGGTAAATCGATCACCGTCGACGGCGCGAAAGGCGAAGTGCGCGAGGGCAACCTGAGCCTATCCGCATGGTCGGAGAACGACACGCCCGAATTGCGCGAGCTCGCCGACATCGCTCGTCGGATCAGCCCGCTGCGCGCCCACACCGCCGGGGATTACCTGCGGCTGGAGGACAACAGCGAGGCCGCGGTGGCCGCGGCGCTGAAGAGCGGGCAGACCGACGTCGTTTCGGCCACCCCGCTGGTCGTCATGCTTACCGCGCTGCGCCTGGCCGGAGAGGCCGACTCATGAGCGAATTGGCGGTGCTGCAAGCGGTTCGGCTGAAAGGGCGGGTGCGCCCCGACGACCTGGCCGCCACCTTGGACGCCGACCCAGTTGAGGTCACCACGATCGTCGAACGGCTGACCGCGGCGGGCCTACTCGCCGACGGTGCGACGGTGCGCATCACGACCGTCGGCCGCGACAAGCTGGCGGCGCTGCTCGACGAAGAGCGCGGGGGCGCCGACCGGGCCGCGATCGCGGCCGCTTACGACGACTTTCGGTCGGTCAACGCCGACTTCAAAGCCCTGGTGACCGATTGGCAGCTCAAGGACGGCCCCGGCGGCACCCCCAACGCCCACGACGACGCGGAATACGACGCCGCGGTGCTGGCCCGCCTCGACGATGTGCACGCACGCGTGCAGCCGATCATCGCGACGGCCGCGGCGCAGCTGCCCCGGCTGAACGCCTACGGCACGAAACTTGCTGCGGCACTGGGCAAGGTTCGGGACGGGGACACCGCCTGGCTGACCAGACCGCTCATCGACTCCTACCACACCGTGTGGTTCGAGCTGCACGAGGAGCTGATCTCCGCCGTCGGCCTGACCCGCGAGGAAGCCGCGCGGTCCGGCGACGCGCAGTGATCACAGCGCCGCGTCGAGCAACTCCAGATACGCGTCGATGTCGGGAACGGCCGTCTCGGCCGCGTGCACGCTGATCGCGATGGTGTCGCCGATGCCGTGCACGCCGTGCGTCAGCCCCATCGCCGGTGACAGCGCCGGGTAGCCAGCCGTCAAGACCACCCGGGCGCCGCCGAAGCTCAGGTCGGCCGCCCCGCGGTTGACGCTGGAGACGACGGTGTTGCCCGACACCTGCGTCGGACGAATGTCGGGGTCGAATTGGGCTACGCCCCAACGCAATAGGGGCGCAGGCACCGCGGCGAAAGCCCGGTCGGCGTAGCGCGTCGCCGGGTGCGCGAAGCGGCGCCGGCCATCGGCCAGCTCCGTCGCGATTCGCTCGGCGCGGGCCTCGAGCCCCAGCCTCGGATGCAGGCCCACCACGACATTCCCGAAGTGATTGTGCGCGTGCGCCACACCGGGTTTGGCCATCGGAACTTCGGCGCCCAACGTATCGGCGGCATCGCCCAAAAGGTGGGACAGCGCCGTGGAGATCGCCGACAGCGCGCCCACGGTGACGGTGGGACCCCGCAACTGCTTGCGGTGCCGCACCAGCGTGCGCACCGAGCGGACCGCACCGGGGCGCGCATTCGTCGGCAGCGGGGGCCGCGGACCGGGCCGGGGGGCCAGCAGCCCGGCGCGGATCTCAGCCGCCAACCGACCGTGCGCCCGAGCCGCCTGGGCGGCCCGCCACGGCAGGAACCCGGCCCGCAGGCGTCGCACCCGAGGCACCGGATCCGGCCTGCCGAACAGCCAGCCCGCCATGGCCGCTGCCCGCGCCCCGTCCGCCAGCGCGTGCGGGACCTGTAGTACCGCCACGGAGCCCGCCCCGGTCACGCCCGGGACGCCCAGCACCGGGGTGAAGACGTGCAGCCGCCACGGGGCCCGGCGCACGTCGAGTTGCTCACCGGCCAGGCCGACGATCGCCGCGAGGCAGCCGGCCCAGGTCTGGTCGTCGAGGTGGTGGCGGACCACCCACTCTGGGGTGACGGCCGTCGGCACCCACCGCGGGTAGGTCAGCGGGCTGCCGTCCCGGACAAGCAGCGTCAGCGCCGGCTCGGCGCGGGCCCTCCTGCGCACCTGCTCAACGGCCGCCGGGTAATCCGCGGGCTCGCCGTCGAACGCGTACAGCAGGAACTCGTCGCTGGGGATCTTGGCCGACATCCAATAGAACTGCGCATCGACGGCGGCCATCCGCTGCGCGGCCATTCAGCCGGGTGAGCCGATGAACCCGAGCACCAGGTCGGCGACCTTGTCCGGCTGTTCGAGCTGCAGGAAGTGCCCCGCGTGTTCGACGATGGCCACCTCGCTGCCCGGCGGCAACACCTTCTCCGCCCAGCGGGCGAAAGCCGGTGTCATGCAGCCGTCGTCGCGACCATGCAGGTACAGGCACGGCCATACGGGCTCTTCGGTCCACAGCTCGTTCAGCCCGGCATACCGCGCGGGCGGGCGGGTGTTGCGGATCGTGGCGCGGTAGGGCCCCAGCGCCGCGCGCCAGCTTTCCGGCGTTCCGATTGCCGCGTCGACGTGACGCAAATCCTCGTCAGCGCGGTATCCCGGCGACCATCGACGCCACAGCAGCGGCAGCACCCAAGACTCGGAACGCTCTGGCAGCCATGGCAATTGGAAGTACATGATGTACCAGCTGCGCAACAGCTGGCGCGCCAGGTGTGCGACCAGCCGGGCACGCTCGCCGGCGCCGGCCTTGCGGCGGAAGGCCGCCGACGGCGGCACGGACATGATCACGGCCTTGGCGAAGGGGCTGTCGGGCATGGCGGCCAGCCCGGTGGTGGCGATCGCGCCCCAATCGTGGCCGATCACCACGTCGGCGTCGGTGCCGCCGGCGGCCGCGCGGGCCCGCAGGGCGTCGTCCATCATCGCGCCCACGTGATAGCTGCCGTCGGCCGGGATCGAGGACGGGGCGTACCCGCGCATGAACGGTGCCACCACCCGCCAGCCCGCCTCCACGAGCCGGGGAGCGACCTTGCGAAATCCGTAGGGCGTGTCGGGGAAACCATGCAGGCACAACGCGAGGGGGGCGTCACGGGGCCCCCAGGTGAGTGCCTTCAGGTTCCCGGCGGGGGTCGGCACGTCGATCCAGCCAGGTTCACCCATGTTCACTCCCTGCTCGGCGCGTCCGCACGGACCAACCTAACGCGTGTGGGTCCACGCCGCACCGACCGCATGCCCGAAGCGGTCAAATTGCAGCTGCGACAGGGATTTTGGCTATACCTCCGCGGCGGCTCGGTCCAAATCGGCGATGACGATCTTGCGCATGCCATACATCGCCTGCGTGGCCGCCGCCGCGCGCGCCCGGTCGGGACCACCGATCAACTCATAAAGCCGGTCCGGCACGATCTGCCAGCTCAGGCCGAAGCGGTCTTTGCACCAGCCGCATTGCGACTCCTCGCCGCCGTCGGTCAGCCGTTCCCAGTAGTAGTCGACCTCGTCCTGGTCCTTGCAGTGAATCGTGAAGGACACCGCCTCGCTGAACCGGAAGTGCGGGCCGCCGTTGATCCCGATGAAGCGGGTGCCGTCCAGCACGAAGCTGCCGGACAGGACGGTGCCCGGCTCGCCGGGTCCGGCCTCGGTGGTCCGATTGAAGCCCTCGATGTGGGAGTTCGGGAAGACCGAGGTGTAGAACCTGGCCGCGTCCTCCAAGTTGTGGTCGAACCACAGCGACGGGGTGATCGATGGCATGGGCGGCGCCCTCCTTGTTGGCTCGTTGGTGTCTTCCTGATAGACCCCGGCCGGTGCGGAAACTCATCGCGCCGTCGACCCGGCGAACGGTGCATATACGCGCTATGTAACGTCAGGTCGCATGAGCACCGTCACCAGCACCCCCGAGACGGTCGAGTTTTCCGGTGCCGGCGGGATCACCCTGGTCGCCGACGAATGGAATCGCGGGACCGACGGCGCGGGCCGGCCCAGCGTCCTGATGCTGCACGGTGGCGGCCAGAACCGGCATTCGTGGAAAAACACCGGTCAAATCCTGGCCGACGAGGGCCTGCACGTCGTGGCGCTCGACAGCCGGGGACACGGTGACAGTGATCGCGCGCCCAACGCCGACTACGACGTCGACACCCTGACCGCCGACGTCCTCCGGGTGATCGAGGCGATCGGCCGGCCGGTGATGATCATCGGGGCGAGCATGGGCGGGCTGACCGGCATCCTCGCCGCCCACCGGGCCGGGCCGGCAAACGTGACCCGACTGGTCCTCGTCGACGTGGTGCCGCGATTCGAGAAGGGCGGCAGCGCCCGCATTCGCGATTTCATGATCAGCGGCCTCGACGGTTTCGACTCGCTGGAGGAGGCCGCCGACGCCGTCGCCGCCTACCTGCCGTATCGGGACAAGCCCCGCAGCCCCGAGGGGTTGAAGAAGAACCTGCGCCTCCGCGACGGCCGCTGGTACTGGCACTGGGATCCGGCGTTCATGACCAAGCCGGGCGACGATCCCGAGTTGCGCACGGAGAAGTTCGAGCAGGCCGCGAAGAGCCTGTCGATTCCGGTGCTGCTGATCCGCGGGAAGCTGTCCGACGTCGTGAGCCCCGAGGGCGTTCGGCACTTTCTGGCCACGGTGCCCCGCGCGGAGTTCGTCGAGCTGCCCAAAGCCGGGCACACCGCGGCCGGTGACGACAACGATGCGTTCAGCGACGCCGTGGTGAAGTTCGTCAAACGCCACTAAATCCGACGGTGGCGACCCGCATCGCCCGGCGACGCCGCCCTCGCGATCGCCACTGAATCCGACGGTGGCGACCCGC
>NZ_LZJA01000182.1:0-17268 GCF_001666785.1 Mycobacterium sp. E3305
GGATCCACGTCGCGCGGCATGCCCAGGTCGCAGATCACCAGCGGACGCGTCGACTCGTCGCGGCGGTCGCCGGCCTGCCCGGTGTGTGGGTCGTCGACGTGGACCGCGTGCAGCACGAGCCGTCGGCGCACGCCGCCGCGTCCGACGTGCACGCCGCGCGCCACATCGTGGCCGCCGAAGTGGCCGCCTACCTGGCCGGCCAGCGGATGGCCGAGGTCACCCCGACGGTGACCGCGCTGCGCCAGCGCGCCGCCGACGTGGTGGAGGCGGAGCTGCTGCGCCTGGACAACCGGCTGCCCGGCCTTCAGAGCGCCCACCGCGAGGAGGTGGCGCGCACCGTGCGGCGGGTGGTGGACAAGCTGCTGCACGCGCCGACCGTGCGGATCAAACAACTCGCCAGCGCCCCCGGCGGCGATAGCTACGCCGAAGCGCTGCGCGAACTCTTCGAACTCGACCAGACCGCCGTCGACGCCGTCGCTGCGGGCGAATTGCCCGTCATAGCAACGGGATTCGACGCCGGAACGCAAGAACCCACCGCCGAGTAGCCGATTGGCGAATGTGATCCGGATAGGCACCCGGGGCAGTCTGTTGGCCACCACCCAGGCCGGCGTCGTCAGGGACGCCCTGATCGCCAACGGTCACCCCGCGGAGTTGGTGATCATCACCACCGCCGGCGACCGCTCGTCGGCGCCCATCGAAACCCTGGGCGTCGGCGCCTTCACCACCGCACTGCGCGAGGCCATGGACGACGGCCGGGTGGACGCCGCGGTGCACTCGCACAAGGATTTGCCCACGGCGGACGACCCGCGGTTCACGATCGCGGCGATACCGCCCCGCAACGACCCCCGCGACGTGGTGGTGGCCCGCGACGGGCTGGTGCTCGGGGAGTTGCCGCCGGGTTCGCTGGTGGGCACGTCGTCCCCGCGCAGGGCCGCGCAGCTTAGGGCATTGGGTCTCGGTTTGGAAATCCGCCCCCTACGAGGCAACCTAGATACCAGGTTGAACAGGGTAAGCAATGGTGATCTCGACGCGATCGTGGTGGCTCGGGCCGGACTGGCCCGGCTCGGTCGCCTCGACGATGTCACCGAGACGTTAGAGCCGGTGCAGATGTTGCCAGCACCGGCTCAGGGCGCGCTCGCCGTCGAATGCCGCGCGGGTGATGAATTGGCGGCGGTGCTGGCGGAGTTGGACGACGCCGACACGCGCGCGTCGGTCACCGCGGAGCGAGCCCTGCTGGCCGAACTGGAGGCGGGTTGCTCCGCACCGGTGGGCGCGATCGCCGAGGTGGTCGAGTCCATCGATGAGGACGGCCGCGTCTTCGAAGAGCTGTCGCTGCGCGGTTGCGTGGCGGCGCTGGACGGGTCCGACGTGATACGCGCGTCCGGCATCGGCACCGCCGACCGGGCGCACGAGCTGGGGGTATCGGTCGCCGCGGAGTTGTTCGAACTCGGCGCCCGAGAGCTGATGGCCGAAGCGCGGCAGGACCCGAACCGAGGAAATTAATTGCGAGTGACGTGGGAGCGACAATGACGACGCGAGGGCGTAAGCCGAGACCCGGCCGCATCACGTACGTGGGTTCCGGACCCGGCGATCCGGGTCTGTTGACCACCCGGGCCGCGACGGTATTGGCGAACGCCGCCCTGGTGTTCACCGACCCCGACGTGCCGGAGCCGGTGCTGGCGCTGATCGGCAAGGACCTACCACCCGTCTCCGGCCCGGCGCCGGCCGAGGCCGCCGCCGGCAACGGTGACGCGCCCACCGGCGGAGCGGAGCAGCCCGCGGTGATATCGGCCGGTCCGGATGTCCGCCCGGCGCTCGGCGAGCCGGCCGAGGTGGCCAAGACGCTGACCGCCGAGGCCCGTGCCGGCGCCGACGTGGTGCGGCTGGTGGCCGGCGACCCGCTGACGGTCGACGCGGTGATCACCGAGGTGAACGCCGTCGCGCGGAGCCACCTGCACATCGAGATCGTGCCCGGCCTGGCGCCGACCGGCGCCGTGCCCAGCTACGCGGGGCTGCCGCTGGGCTCGTCGCACACGGTCGCCGACGTGCGCGACCCGAACGTGGATTGGGACGCTCTGGCCGCCGCGCCGGGCCCGCTGATCCTGCAGGCCACCACGTCGCATCTGGCCGACGCGGCGCGCACCCTGATCGAGCACGAGCTCTCCGAGAGCACCCCGTGCGTGGTGACCGCGCACGGCACCACCTGCCAGCAGCGGTCGATCGAGACCACGCTGGGCGGTCTGACCGACTCGGCCGTGCTGGGTGGGACGGACCCGGCGGGCCCGTTGACCGGGCCGCTGGTGGTGACCATCGGCAAGACGGTGGCCAGCCGGGCGAAGCTGAACTGGTGGGAGAGCCGGGCGCTGTACGGCTGGACGGTGCTGGTGCCGCGCACCAAGGACCAGGCCGGCGAGATGAGCGAGCGGCTGACGTCCTACGGCGCGCTGCCGATCGAGGTGCCGACCATCGCCGTCGAGCCGCCCCGCAGCCCCGCCCAGATGGAGCGGGCCGTCAAGGGTCTGGTCGACGGCCGCTTCCAGTGGGTGGTGTTCACCTCCACCAATGCGGTGCGCGCGGTGTGGGAGAAGTTCGGCGAGTTCGGTCTGGACGCGCGGGCGTTCTCGGGCGTCAAGATCGCCTGTGTCGGCGAGTCGACGGCCGACCGGGTCCGGGCGTTCGGCATCAGCCCCGAGCTGGTGCCTGCGGGCGAACAGTCCTCACTCGGCCTGCTGGACGACTTCCCGGACTACGACAGCATTTTCGACCCGGTGAACCGGGTGCTGCTGCCGCGGGCCGACATCGCCACCGAGACGCTGGCCGAGGGACTGCGCGAGCGCGGCTGGGAGATCGAGGATGTCACCGCCTACCGGACGGTGCGGGCCGCGCCGCCGCCGGCGGAGACGCGGGAGATGATCAAGACCGGCGGCTTCGACGCGGTGTGCTTCACCTCCAGCTCCACCGTGCGCAACCTGGTCGGCATCGCCGGCAAGCCGCACGCGCGGACGATCATCGCCTGCATCGGTCCCAAGACGGCCGAGACCGCCGCGGAATTCGGGCTGCGGGTGGACGTGCAGCCCGAGACGGCCGCCGTCGGCCCGCTGGTCGATGCCCTGGCCGAGCACGCCGCCCGGTTGCGCGCCGAGGGCGCGCTGCCACCGCCGCGTAAGAAGAGCCGCAGGCGCTAGTGGGCCGCCACCAGAGGAGCTAGCCCATGGCCTACCCGCGGCAGCGTCCGCGCCGGCTCCGCTCCACCCCCGCGATGCGTCGCCTGGTGGCGCAAACATCTTTGGAGCCAAGGCATTTGGTGCTGCCGATGTTCGTCGCCGACGGTATCGACGAACCACGGCCGATCGCGTCGATGCCGGGCGTGGTGCAACACACCCGCGACTCGCTGCGCAGCGCGGCGGCCGACGCCGTCGCGGCCGGGGTGGGCGGGCTGATGCTGTTCGGGGTGCCCCGGGACGAAGACAAGGATGCGACGGGGTCGGCGGGCACCGATCCCGACGGCATCCTCAACCTCGCCCTGCGCGACCTGGCCAAGGATCTCGGCGATGCGACGGTGTTGATGGCCGACACCTGCCTGGACGAATTCACCGACCACGGCCACTGCGGCGTCCTGGACGCCAGGGGCCGGGTGGACAACGACGCCACGTTGGCTCGCTACGTGAAACTTGCTGTGGCGCAGGCGGAATCGGGCGCGCACGTGGTGGGCCCGAGTGGGATGATGGACGGCCAGGTGGCCGCGATACGCGACGGCCTGGACGCCGCGGGCCACACCGACGTGGTCATCCTCGCCTACGCCGCGAAGTTCGCCTCGGCGTTCTACGGCCCGTTCCGCGAGGCGGTCAGCTCCAGCCTGTCCGGCGACCGGCGCACCTATCAGCAGGAGTCGGGCAACTTCCGCGAAGCGCTGCGCGAGATCCGGCTGGACCTCGACGAGGGCGCGGACATCCTGATGGTCAAGCCCGCGCTGGGTTACCTCGACGTGGTGGCCGCCGCGGCGGAGGTGTCGCCGGTGCCGGTGGCGGCCTACCAGGTCTCGGGGGAGTACGCCATGATTTGCGCTGCGGCCGCCAACAATTGGATCGACGAGCGGGTCGCGGCTCTCGAGTCGTTGACGAGCATTCGCCGGGCCGGAGCCGATATTGTGCTGACCTACTGGGCCGCCGACGTGGCGGGTTGGCTTTCGTGAGATGGGGCTTGCTGTGAATTCCGAGTCGACGGCCGCGGAACGCAAGCCGCTGTTCTACGAACCGGGCGCCAGCTGGATCTGGGTGCTGTGGGGCCCGGTGGCCGCGGGCGCGATGATCCTGATCGAAATCTGGAGCGGTGCGCCCGTGTCGTTCCTGATCCCGCTGATCTTCTTGGTCCTGGTATCGGGGTTCGTCGGGTTGCAGGTGAAGGCGGCCCGGATCCACGTCTCGGTCGAACTCACCGAGGACGCCCTGCGCCAGGGCACCGAAACCATCCTGGTGCGCGAGATCCTCAAGGTGTACCCGGAACCGGAGAACCACGAAGCCTCCGGCAAGGAGTTGGCGCGGTGGCAGTCGGCGCGGGCCCTAGGCGAATTGGTCGGGGTGCCGCGCGGCCGCATCGGCATCGGCCTGAAGCTGACCGGCGCGCGCTACGCGCAGGCGTGGGCGCGCCGGCACCGTGAGCTCCGCGCGGCCCTGACCCCGTTGGTCCAGGAGCGGGTCGAGCCCGCCGACGTCACCGACTTCGACCGTGACGACGACGCCGGGTCCGCGCAGTGAGCGCCCGCTACCGGAGCAACAGGGCGTTGGTCGAACTCGCCCTGGCCTGCGCGGCGCTGATCGGCGCGGGAGTCAGCTGGGCGCGGTCGCACCACACCGTGGCGGTGGCGCCGATCGCGGACGGGCAGCCGTTCACCACGTCGACGGTGTATGACCCGCAGCTGCTCTTGCTGGCCCTGCTGCTGCTGACCAGCGCAGGGGTGCTGGCGGTGGTGGGAATCTCCAGGCAGCGCCGTGAGCGGCGCGCTAAGACATCCTGACCAGCGGCAACGCCATGCGACGGCGGCTGGCGATCGCGTCGGCCAAGTCGTGCAGCGCCTCGGGCACCGAGTAATTGCCGGAGAACCCGCCGTCAGCCACCAGTTCGGCGACCGCCGGGCTTGCCACCAAGGTCCACTGCACCCCCTCGGCGCGGCACGCGTCATCGAAGGTTTCCAGAAGTGAAATGCCCGCCGTAGCAAATTCGCTTACGTCGCCCATGTCGAGCACCACGCGGTCCTCTCCGAGGATGAAACGCCGAATGTGCTCGCCGACCTGATCCGCATTGCAGGCGCTTATTTCCCCCCGGATCGTCACCACGGTCGCCAATTGGCGGCGGTGAGCCCGAACCCATGCGCCGCCGCACTGGAAGATGCCGTTCTGATCCCGTGTCAGGACATCGGCGATCGTCATGGGCACCCCTCACTCTCCGTGGCGCTCGCTATGGCTTTGACGCTAAACCGCAAGCTTAAGGAGGGTGAAAGCCGCATCTAACGTTTTGTTAAGAAGCGATTTTCGCCGCCATTCCGCGCCGATACGAGCAAAGTTGGTCCGGGGCCGATTCGCCGCGAAAGTCCGCGTGCCACACCACAACCGTCCGGGCGTCACGGCGGTTGCGCTGCTAGGCTGCCAGGGCTACCGGTTGCGAGGCGGGGACTTGTGACAGCGCGAGGTCGCCCGGTCAGCCGAGCTACCAGGCGAACGTGAAGTCCAGGCGGAAAGAGCATCGTGCGCGGCGCAGAGATCAGGGGAGAGATCAAGGCCCTGACGGGACTTCGCATCGTCGCCGCGCTCTGGGTAGTGCTCTTCCACTTCCGGCCGATGCTGGGCGACGTGGGGCCCGACTTCCGCGACGCCCTCGCGCCCGTGCTCAACTGCGGCGCCCAGGGCGTCGACCTTTTCTTCATCCTCAGCGGGTTCGTGCTGACCTGGAACTACCTGGACCGGATGGGCCGGTCGTGGTCGACGCGCGCCACCCTGCACTTCCTGTGGCTGCGGCTGGCCCGGGTGTGGCCGGTGTACCTGGTCACCCTGCACCTCGCCGCCCTGTGGGTGATCTTCACGCTGCACGTCGGCCATGTGCCGTCGCCCGACGCCGGTCAGCTCACCGCGATCAGCTACGTCCGCCAGATCCTGCTGGTGCAGCTGTGGTTCGTCCCGTTCTTCGACGACTCCAGCTGGGACGGGCCGGCCTGGTCGATCAGCGCCGAATGGCTGGCGTACCTGCTCTTCGGCCTCCTGGTGCTGGTCATCCTGCGGATGAAGCAGGCCACGCGGGCGCGCAGCCTGATGGTGCTCGCGTTCGCGGCGGCGCTGCCGCCCGTGGTCATGTTGCTGGCGAGCGGCCACTTCTACACCCCGTGGAGCTGGCTGCCGCGGATCGTCACGCAATTCGTCGCCGGCGCGCTGGCGTGCGCCGCGGTGCGCAGGCTGCGGCTGACCGATCGCGGCCGCCGCGTCGCCGGGTACCTGTCCCTGTTTCTCCTGGCCGCCATGGTGGGCGTCCTGTATTGGTTTGACGCGCACCCGATCTCCGGCGTCGTGGAGAACGACAGCGGCGGCGTGGTCGACATCCTGTTCATTCCGTTGGTGATCACGCTGGCGATCGGCGTCGGGAGCCTGCCGAGGGCGCTCTCAACGCGGTTGATGGTGTACGGCGGGCAGATCTCGTTCTGCCTGTACATGGTTCACGAGCTGGTGCACACCGCCTGGGGCTGGTCCGTCGAGCAATTCGAGCTGAGGCCACAGGACAATCCGTGGAAGTGGAACGTCATCGGCCTGCTCGCGATCGCCGTGTTGATCTCGATCGCGATGTATCACTTCGTCGAAGAGCCCGCGCGTCGTTGGATGCGCAAGATGGTGGATGTCAAAGCCGTCACCGCGAGAAGCGAACCCGAAGAGGCCGCGGGTGGCAAGGTCCATCCGATCGACCGTTCGCTGGAAAAGGTTTCAGCCCGCGCCGTGTGAGGGTTGTCTTAGCGCCCCGCCGCGAATCGCGGGCGATAATCGATGGAACGCAGTGGCACATGACGATGCCGTTGACGGGGGAGGGAGGTAGTAGTGAGTCGTCTGGCCACCTTCGTCATCGGTTTGACCTTTCTGGTCGGCGTCGGCATCGCCTATCCCGCCCAGGTGCGCACCTACGACACGCTGACCCTGGATTTCCGGTTGAACCATCTGGCGGTCGTCGGGGATTCCTACACCACCGGCACCGGCGAGGGCGGGTTGGGCTCGAGGTCGTGGCCCGCCCGCGCGTGGGACGGGCTCGCCGCGCGGGGCGAGCGGATCTCGGCCGACGTGGCGGCCGAGGGCCGGGCCGGTTACGGCATGCCGGGTGACCACGGCAGCGTGTTCGAGGACCTGACCTCCCGGGCCGTGCAGGCCGACGATGTCCTGGTGGTTTTTTTCGGCTCGCGCAACGACGAGCCGATCGATCCGGGTGTGATCGGTCAAAAAGCCCGCAGCACATTCGATTTGGCCCGGCGTCTGGCGCCGTCCGCGCGGTTTCTGGTGATCGGGCCGCCGTGGCCGACGGCAGACGTGCCCCTCCCGATCCTGCTGATTCGCGACGCGCTCGCCGCGGCGGCCGGGTCCGCGGGGGCGACGTGGGTGGACCCGATCGCCGAACACTGGTTCGTCGGCAGGCCCGACCTGATCGGCGCGGACGGCGTGCACCCGAACGACGCCGGGCACCAATACATGGCGGACAAGATCGCGCCGCTCATCCGGACCCAGCTGTCGGCCTAGGTGTGGCGGGCGGCTTCCTGAGCGAGCTGCACCCGCGACGACACGGCGAGTTTGGCGTAGACGTGCGTCAGATGAGATTGGACGGTGCGCGCGGAGATGAACATTCGCGCGGCGATGTCCTTGTTGGGCAGCCCTTCGCTGACGAGGCGAACCACGTCGATCTCGGTCGGCGTCAATGACTCCCAACCGCTGGCCGGTCGCCCGCGCGCGCCGCGACCCCGCTGCGCGTAACCGATGGCCTCCGCGGTGGACAGGGCACGCCCCGCTGACCACGCGGCTTCAAAGTCGTCCTGCCCCAGGGTTTCCCGAACCGTTGACAGCGCCGCGTCGTAAGCCGGTTGAAAAGCCTTGAAGCGCACCGAGCCATGGCGTTGCCGCATGCCATTTGCCGCACCGAAAAGCCGGGCCGCGTGCTCGGGGTTGGAGTCGGCGGCCAGCGCCGCGAGACCCTCCAGGGCGTCCGGAAGTAACACGTGTCCGCCGGTGCGCTCGGCGACCGCGACGGCGTCGTGCAGATCGGTTTCGGCCTGCTGCGGCTCGCCCTGGGCGACGGCGACCCGGGCGCGCGACGTCAGCGCCAGCATCCGTTGCGATCCCGGCGCGACCGCGACGGTGTCGTCCGCCCAGCGTCGGGCGGCGGCCAGGTCGCCACAGCCCAGCGCCGCGTCGGCAATGGGCACCGTGCACCGGTTGAGAAGTTCCTTCAACGGATACGTGGACCGCCAGGCCGCGTCGCAGGCCTGTCTGGCCGCCGCGGCGTCACCGGCGGCCAGTTCGGCGATGGCCAGGAACGTATAGGCCGAGTCCTCGTGGAAACCGCCCAGCGCGGCGCCGATTTCCAGGGCGGTGTGCGCTGCGGTGCGCGCCGCAACGGCATCGCCGATCGACGCGAGCGCTTGCGCGCAGATGATCTGACCGAAGACCTCCATGGGGCGGTCCCCGGCCGCTCGCGCCTCCTCGACCAGCGAACGCGACATCTCGAGGCCCTCGGTCAGCCTGCCTCGCATTGCCAGCGTGCTGCCGAGGAACGTACGACTGTAACGGGACGCGAAGCTGTCGCCGAGCGCGTCGCCGAGGTCTCGTCCCTCCTCGCCCGCCGCCTGCGCGGCGATGATGTCACCCCCGACGGCACACGTGAAACTTTGGTAGGCGCGCAGCTGCGCCAGCGCGGCGAGGTCACCCGATGTGCGTGCGAGATCCGCCGCCTCGGTGAAGTACGGTTCGGCCAACGTGGGGTTGCCCACCGCCAACATGCCGCAGGTCATCAAGCTGTGCACGACGAGCGCCTCGTCGCCGAGCTGGCGCGCGGTAGCCAGGGCCTGTTGCGCGCGCTGCAGGCTGAACGGGACCGAGGACCAGACCCCGAGCAGCCCGGCGTCGGCGACCCCCCGCACCCAGACCTGGGGCGCGACGTCCGCGTCGCGGTACCGCTCGTCGCTGAAGATGGCATCGAACCCCGTCACGCCCTCGCGAAACCGGCCACGCGTCAGCCAGACCCGCTGCAGCGCCGACACCAGCCGCAGCGCCGGGTCGAACTCCCCGGCGTCGCAACTCCAGGCGTGGGCCGCCCGCAGGTTGGCCATCTCGAGTTCGGCCCAGGGGACCAGCGGGGAGCCGTCACCACGCATCCGCGATTCCAGCTCCGCCGCGGCGGCGGTGTAGTGGTCGCGGTGGCGAATGCGCACGGCCTCGGCTTCACCCGACTCGGCCAGCTTTTCCAGGCCGTACTGCCGGACGGTCTCCAGCAGCCGGTAGCGCATCATGCCGTCGATTTCCTCGGTGACGATCAGCGACTTGTCGACCAGGAGCCCGAGCAGGTCGATGAGCTGAAAGTGCTCGACCCCGGCGTCGGCGCCCACGGCGTGCGCGGCATCCAGGTCGAACCCTCCCATGAACACCGCCAGCCGGCGAAACAGTATGCGTTCCGGCTCGGTGAGCATGGCGTGGGACCAGTCGATGGATGCGCGCAGCGTCTGCTGGCGGCGGACCGCGGTGCGCGCGCCCCCGGCCAGCAGGCGGAAGTTGTGGTGCAACCCGTCGACGATCTGGGTCAGCGACAGCGTGCGGGTCCGCGCGGCGGCCAGCTCGATCGCCAGCGGCATGCCGTCCAGGCGCTGACAGATCTCAGCGATCGCGGACGAATTGTCTTCGGTGAGTTGAAAATCCGGTCTCGTGCGGCGGGCACGATCGGCGAACAACTCGAGGGCCTCGCCGTCGACCGTCAGCGACGGCACCCGCCAGGTCAGTTCCCCGGCCATGCCGATCGGTTCCCTGCTGGTCGCCAACACGGTGACGCCCGGCCCGGCATCGAGCAGGGCGACGATCAGCTCGGCACTCGCATCCAGCAGGTGTTCGCAATTGTCCAGCAGCAGTAGCATTTTGCGGTCCCGGACGAATTTCGCCACCGTTTCCATCGTGGAGCGGCCCGGCTGATCGGCAAGGCCCAGGGTGCGCGCCACGGTGACGGGCACGACGAGGGGGTTGGTGACCGGGGCGAGATCGACAAACCAGGCCCCGCCGGGGAACTCGTCGGACACCCGCGCCGCGACCTGCACCGCCAACCGTGTCTTTCCGACGCCGCCCGCGCCGGTCAGGGTGACCACCCTGTTGTCCCGCAGGATCTGTCCGACGTCGCTGATCTGGTCGCCACGGCCGACGAAGCTGGTCAATTGGACCGGAAGATGAGACGCCGCAACGGCGTTCGTGGTGCGTAACGGCGGGAATTCCGCACGCAGGCCGGGATGGTTGAGTTGCACGACGCGCTCGGGGCGCGGCAGATCCCGCAACGGGTACACGCCCAGGTCTATCAGCCAGGCGTCGGCCGGTAGCCGGTCGACGACCAGCGGTTCGGTGGCCCCGGACAGCACCGTCTGCCCGCCGTGGGCGAGGTCGCGCAGCCGCGCCGTCCGGTTGATCGTGGGCCCGGCGTAGTTGCCGGCATCGCGCAGCTGGACCTCGCCGGTGTGCACGCCTATTCGGATCCGGATCGGCGGGAGTACGGACAGTTGGATCTGCAGGGCGCAAGCGACGGCGTCGCTGGCGCGGGCGAAGGCGATCACGAAGCTGTCGCCCTCGCCCTGCTCGACCGGCCGCACCCCGCCGTGGGCGGCGACCAGGCCGTTGACGGTCTGGTTCAGTTGCTCGAGGGCCGCCGTCATGGTGTCGGACTGGGTTTCCCACAGCCGGGTCGAGCCTTCGACGTCGGCAAGCAGCAACGTCACCGTCCCAGTGGGCAGCTCGCTCAAGCTCTGCTCGCTCCAGTCCAGCAGCGGCATGTCCGCCGACGAATCGATGTCGATCATGTTAGCCAGCATGCGGCCGCGGTGAGCGGCAAAACATCAGCAAAAGCGCGCAGAGTCCGGGCGCGGCCACGCGGATTTACGACTGGGGTTCAGTCCTCGGCGTGGCGCTCGTAGTCCCATCGCTCCAGGCGGGCTTGCAAATTCAGCAAGCCGAACCCGGCGACTGGAGCGGCGGCCGCAATGCAGGCCAGCAGCAGCGGAGTCATCCCCTACAACCTCCCAAAACCCTTCGCTGATATGACGTTCGTCAACCACCAGAAGTTCATTTCCGCTCACCCACCCGCCAGGGCCCGGTCCGCGAGCGCGCCCATCACCGGCGCCAGCAACTGCGCGTACTCGGTCGTCACGTGGTTGTCGTCGCGGAACACCAGGGTGTTGCCGACGATCATCGGGCAGCGCTCGGGGGTGCAGAACAGGTCGGTGAGATCCGCGTACTGGCCGCCGCCGGCCGTGGTTGCCGCACGCTCGGCGGCGATGCCGTCGTCGTTGACCGCGGCGGACCGCGTCGGCGCGCAGGCGCCGGCGTCGTCGAGGTGCGCGGAAAGGCAGGCGGGCAGCGACGAATGGGGATCCGGGGCGGGCCCGAGGATCAACACCGCAGCGCCGGTGCCGCGCAATTGCGTGACGGTGCGGCCCAGGGTGTCGATCCACGCCGGGTCGTAGGAGGTGAAACCGAAGTCCGCGGCGTAGCGCCGGCTCATGTCCACCACCACCAGGCGCGGATGTTCGGCGGCCACCCGGGCCACGACCTGGCCGCGCCACTGTTCGCACTCGGTGTACTCGCGGCCCAGGTACGGGCTGACGATGTGCAGGTCCTGGATGGGGCAGGTCACCTTGGCCAGCGTCTCCAACCGCCAGTGGCGCTGCTCGGCGACCTGCGCAAAGGCCGGGTCCCACATGGCGGCGTGTGAGTCGCCGATCAGGGTGACCGTCGTCGGCGACGCGAGATCGCCCGTCGCGCACTCGTTTTGCCCGACCTCGCGCCAGGAGCGCACGCACCCGTTGACGAAGACCGCGGCCTTGTCGGCGGACGCCTTGGCGAGCGGGGGATCGAGATTGGCGGGCACGGCTTTCAGGTTCGCCGACGCGGCGACCGCCGCGCGCGCCTGAGCGAACGCCGCTCGGACCGCCGCCTCTTGTGCGCTGACGGTGGGGGCGGCGCTGGGCGGAACCGCGACGATGTTGGCCCGCGGGGCGGCCGCCCCATGACCGACGGGCACCGGCACCGCGTTCAGCAACAGCACGCAGGCGCAGGCCGCGACCGCGCTGGCGGCCCCGGCGACGGCGAGGCTGGTCCTCGCCGACCGGCGCAGGGCGGCGGCGAACCGGCCCGGGTTTTCGACCAGGTGCAAGGTGATGATGGCGAGCCCGGCGGACACCGCCGTCGCGGTCAGCCGGGCGGGCAGGCCGGCGGGCTCACCCAGCAGTGCGGGCATCAGCAACAGCACCGGCCAGTGCCACAGGTACCAGGAATAGGAGATCCGGCCGATCGCGCGCATCGCAGGCCGGCACAGCAGCCGGCCGGCCCCCAGGCCGCGGCTGACGCTGCCGCCGCCGATGACGAGCGCGGTGCCCAGCACGGGCAGCAGCGCGGCGGTGCCGGGGTAGGGGGTGTGCGCGTCCAATTGCGTGCAGGTGAGCAGGATCAGCGCCAGGCCGCCCCAGCCGGCGATCGACGCGGTGCGCAGTGACAGGTGGTGCCACTGCTGAATCGACAGGGCCAGCAGGCCACCCGCCGCCAGTTCCCAGGCGCGGGTCGGCAGGGAGAAGAACGCCCAGGACGGCGACGTGCGGCTGCACAGCACGGCCGCCGTCAGCGACGCCGCCCCCACCAGGCCCAGGACCACCGCATACGGTGTGGCGCCCCGCAGCGCCGGAAGGCGCCGCGCCAGCCAGGCGGTGCCGATGATCAGCACCGGCCACACCAGATAGAACTGTTCCTCCACGCCGAGCGACCAGTAGTGCTGGAAGGGCGATTCCAGGTGCGGGGTCAGGTAATCGGTGCCCTGGGTGGCGAACCGGTAGTTGCCGACGTAGAGGGCGCTGGCGATGCCGTCGAGGAACACGCTGCGCGCTTGCAGCGGCGGCAGCACGACGGCCGCGCCGAGGGCGGTGAGGACGCCGACGACCGCGGCGGCCGGCAGCAGGCGACGAGCCCGCGCGCCGTAGAAGCGGTCCAGCGCAACGGTGTTGGTGGAGGACGCCTCCCGGAACAACAGGCCGGTGATGAGGTAGCCGGAGATGACGAAGAACACGTCCACGCCGATGTATCCGCCGCTGACGCCAGGGATGCCCGCGTGATAGAGCACCACCGCGATGACCGCGACCGCCCGCAGTCCCTCGATGTCGGGTCGAAATCCGGTCCGCTTCACCGCCCGCTCCACTTGGCGGGTGGTGAGTTCGCTGGGCCGGACGCTCATGGGGTCTCCGCTAGGTCGCCATCCAGGCGAGCTCGCCGGGCAACATGAGACGCCACCAGGTCATGTCGTGTCCGCCGACCGTGAAGCTGACTACCGGTGGCGTTTTGAGTTGGCTGACGAATTGGCGGGTGGCGGGATAGAAGCGGTCGAAGGTGCCGCAGTCCACCCGTAGCGGAATCTGCGACAGCGCAGGCACGCCCAGCACGCTGTTCTGCGTCCAGTCGTCGTTGCTGTCGAACGCCTTGGGGGCGCTGTCGGCGAACGAGCTGTACAGCGCCGGGCTGATCGCGCAGATCCCCGCGGTCCGCGCCGGCCCCAGCTTGGCGCCCAGGTGCAGCGCCCCGTAGCCCCCCATCGACCAGCCCATGAAGCCCACCCGGGAGGTGTCGAAACCCATCGTGGACAGCATCGGCAACAGCTCGTCGAGCACCATTGCGCCGGCGTCGGTGCCGTCGGCCCGTTTGTGCCAATAGGAATCGCTGCCGCCGTCGACGCCCACCACCGCGAACGGCGGCTTGCCCTCCTTGACCAGTTGGGCCAGGCCTTGCTCGACACCGCAGTCGAGCATCATGTTCGCGTCGCCGTCCTTGCCGTGCAGGGCGATCACGGGGCGCAGTGTCCCGGTATGGCCGGGTGGCAGGGCGATCACGTAGTTCGTCTTCACGCCGCCGCGGGCGGCGGAGACGAACGAACCGGTGAGCTTGGTCGGCAGGTTGCTGCTCGCCGCGGACGGCTCGAACGGGGCCGGAGCCTGCGGCAGCGTCGCGGCCTGCGGCCTGACCGGATCGAGCAGGCCACTCAAGGCGAACACGCCGGCGGCTCCCAGGCCGGCGCTGGCTCCCATCCGCAGCACCGCCCGGCGGGTCAGGTCAGGCATGATCGCAATAATGCCGCCCTGACCGGTGATTACCTGCCGAGCCACGCCGAAATGGAAGCATTGTGTGATCTGGCGTGACCTATCGGTCTCCAACCGGTTACCTGCGGTGCACCCATTCGCCGCCTCGGGCGGCGCGAGGCGGCCGAGTTGCGGCGTCGTGATACGGCCATCATCATGGCGCCGGCCGGGGTGCCAATGCGGGGCCGTTGCGACCGTAAACCATTGCGCCGCAACGGAAGAGCGGCCGATCGCGGCGACGGCGCGGGCGGGCGAATGGACCACGAGCAGCGCGCGCTCGGACCGGGGCGACCGCCGCCGACCGGGGATGCAATCTCGACGTTTTCAACCCTCGCGGCCCGGACGCAAGTTTCGCAGGATGGAGCTTTCGTGCTTCCCGTCGTGGATTGAAAGAGGATTGAGGATGAGTCTGGCGTTCCACTGGTTTCTGCCGACCTACGGTGATTCCCGGAACCTGGTGGCGGGCGGACACGGCACGCCGATGTCCGGCGACCGGCCCGCCACGTTGCGCTATCTGCACCAGATCTGCGCGGCCGCCGAGGACAACGGCTTCGAGGCCGTGCTCACCCCCACCGGATTGTGGTGCGAGGACGCGTGGTTGACGACGGCGATGCTGGTCGAGGCCACCGAAACCCTGAAGTTTCTGGTGGCCTTCCGGCCCGGGTTGCTGAGCCCCACGCTGGCCGCCCAGATGGCCGGGACCTTCCAGCGCCACTCGGGTGGCCGGCTGCTGCTCAACGTCGTCACCGGCGGCGAACCCCACGAGCAACGGGCCTACGGGGACTTCCTGGGCAAAGAAGCCCGGTATGCGCGCACCGCCGAATTCTTGGACGTGGTGCGCCGGCTGTGGACGTCGAAGACGCCGGTGACCTTTGCCGGAGAGCACATTCACGTCGAGGGTGCGCAGCTGAACAACCCGCCCGACCCGGTGCCCGCGGTGTTCTTCGGCGGATCGTCGGCGTCGGCCGGGCCGGTCGCGGCCCAGCATGCCGACGTGTATCTCACCTGGGGCGAACCGGTCAAGGCGGTCGGCCAGAAGCTGGACTGGGTGCGTGGCCTGGCCGTCGATGCCGGCCGAATCCTGCAGTACGGGTTGCGGATTCACGTCATCAGCCGCGATACGTCCGAGCAGGCGTGGGCCGAGGCCGACCGGTTGCTGGCCGCCGTCGACCCGGCCGACGTCGAGCGGGTGCAGGCCAGCCTGGCGCGCAGCGAGTCGGAGGGTCAGCGCCGCATGCTGGACCTGCACGGCGGCAGCAGCAACCGGCTGCTGGTCGGCCCCAACCTGTGGGCGGGGGTGGGACTGGTCCGCGGCGGCGCGGGCACCGCGCTGGTCGGGTCGCACGCCGAGGTCGCCGAGCGGCTGGCCGAATACGCCAAGCTCGGCATCAACCACTTCATCCTGTCCGGGTATCCGCACCTGGAAGAGGCCTACTGGTTCGGCGAGGGCGTGCTGCCGTTGCTGGAGCGGATGGGCCTGTGGCACCACCCGAACCGTCAAGCCCACCCGGTCTCGGCGACGCCGTTCGCGGTCGCCTCGGCCCACTAAGGCCATGGCGGCTACCTTGCCGGCGCCCGCGACCGGCGTGCCCCTCGGCGCGACCGCCGGCGCGGTCGACGAGTCCGGCGCGCAGCAACGCCGGCGCCTGCGCGTCGTCGTCGCGGCCAGCCTGTTGGGCACGACCGTGGAGTGGTACGACTTCTTCCTCTACGCGACCGCGGCGGGCCTGGTGTTCAACAAGGTCTTCTTCCCCAGCGAGAGCTCGCTGGTCGGCACGCTGCTGGCGTTCGCCACCTTCGCCGTCGGGTTCGTCATGCGGCCGGTCGGCGGGCTGGTGTTCGGCCACATCGGCGACCGGATCGGTCGCAAGCGCAGCCTGGCGCTGACCATGCTGATCATGGGCGTCGCCACCGCGCTGATCGGGGTGTTGCCCACCGCCGCCCAGATCGGGGTGTGGGCGCCCCTGCTGTTGTTGGCGCTGCGGATCCTGCAGGGGTTCGCCCTCGGCGGCGAGTGGGCGGGCGCGGTGCTGTTGGCGGTGGAGCACAGTCCCGCCGGCCGCCGCGGCCGGTTCGGGGCGATTCCGCAAATCGGACTGGCGCTCGGATTGGCTCTGGGCACAGGCATATTCGCGTTCCTGCAGATCGCCCTGGGACCGGCCCGATTCCTCGCCTACGGCTGGCGCATCGGTTTTCTGCTCAGCCTGGTGCTCGTCGTGATCGGCGTCGTGGTGCGGCTCCGGGTGGAGGAGACACCCGCCTTCCGGGAGCTGCGCGACCTCGAGGCCACCGCCACCGTGCCGATCCGCGAGATCGTGCGCGAACCCCGGTCCCGGCGAAACACCGTGCTGGGCTTGCTGTCTCGCTGGGCGGAGGGCTCGGCGTTCAACACCTGGGGCGTGTTCGCCATCAGCTACGCCACCGGCGCGCTGGGGTTCAATCGGGTGTCGGTGCTGGTGGTGGTGACCATCGCGGCCCTGCTGATGGCGGTGCTGCTGCCCGTGTCCGGGGCGCTGACCGACCGGTTCGGCGCCCGCCGGGTGTATCTGGCCGGGGTGGCCTGCTACGGCATCGCGGCGTTTCCCGCCTTCGCGCTGTTCGGCACGAGGAACCTGGTCTGGTTCGGGGTGGCGCTGATCATCGTGTTCGGTGTGGTGCACGCCCTGTTCTACGGGGCGCAGGGCACGCTGTATTCGTCGCTGTATCCCACCAGCACCCGTTACACCGGTTTGTCGTTCGTCTATCAGTTCTCGGGCATCTACGCCTCCGGGGTGACCCCGATGATCATGACCGCGCTGATCGCGGCCCTCGGTGGCGCGCCGTGGCTGGCGTGTGGGTACCTGGTGGCGACGGCCGTCATCAGCGTGCTCGCCACGGCGGCGATCCGGGAG
>NZ_LZJA01000183.1:0-3381 GCF_001666785.1 Mycobacterium sp. E3305
CCAGGCCGCGCTGGCGGTGCTGCTGTCGACCATGAGCGGAAGCAGCGAGGTGGCCGTCGGCTTCCCGATCGCCGGCCGGCGCGACCCGCTGCTCGACGACGTGGTGGGCTTCTTCGTCAACACGCTGGTGCTGCGGGTCGATCTGGCCGGCGATCCGACGGTGGCCGAGCTGTTGTCCCAGGTGCGGCAGCGCAGCCTGGCCGCCTACGAGCACCAGGATGTGCCCTTCGAGGTGCTGGTGGAGCGGCTTCGCCCGGCCCGCAGCCTGAGCCATCACCCGCTGGTGCAGGTGATGTTGGCATGGCAGAACAACGACCCCGCCGAACTGAGCCTTGGCGATCTACGGGTCGCCCCGTTGCCCGTGGACACCCACACCGCGCGCATGGATATGACCTTCTCGCTGGGCGAGCACTGGGACGACACCGGCGAAGCCGCCGGAATCGGCGGCCAGGTCGAGTTCCGCACCGACGTGTTCGACGCCGACACCATCGAAGCGCTGATCAAGCGCCTCTACCAGGTGTTGGTGGCCGTGACCGCCGACCCCGGCCGTCCGTTGT
Source organism: Mycobacterium sp. E3305 (assembly GCF_001666785.1). Classification (NCBI taxonomy): domain Bacteria; kingdom Bacillati; phylum Actinomycetota; class Actinomycetes; order Mycobacteriales; family Mycobacteriaceae; genus Mycobacterium; species Mycobacterium sp. E3305. Next base: position 558 of record NZ_LZJA01000183.1, read on the forward strand.
CGTCGATCGACATGCTCGATGCCGACGAGCGCGCCCGCCTAAACGAATGGGGTAACCGCGCGGTGTCGCACCGACCGCCGACCCCGCCGTCGATCCTGGAGGTGTTCGCCGCGCAGGTCGCCCGCGACCCGGGCGCTGCGGCCGTCAGCTGCGGGGACCGCTCGATGACCTACCGGCAACTCGACCGGGCCGCAAACCGGTTGGCGCACTTGCTCGTAGGGCGCGGGGTCGGTGCGGGCGATTGCGTCGGGCTGCTGATGGACCGCTCGGCGGACGCGATCGTGGCGATCCTCGCGGTGCTCAAGACCGGGGCGGCCTACCTGCCGATCGATCCGGCGCTGCCGGCGGCGCGGATCGAGTTCATCCTCACCGACGCCGCCCCGGCCGCCACGCTGACGACCGCCGACCTCCGGTCGCGGCTGGACGGGTTCGAATTCGCCGTCGTCGACGTTCACGACGCCGCTCTGGACGCTAAGCCCGGTGGCGCGTTGCCCGCGGCACCGACGGCCGACGACATCGCCTACATCATCTACACGTCCGGAACCACGGGAACTCCCAAGGGCGTGGCCGTGGCCCACCGCAACGTCACGCAGCTGTTCGCCCCCCTCGACGCGCCCCTGCCGGTGGCCGCGGTGTGGGCGCAGAGCCATTCGCTCGTCTTCGACGTGTCGGTGTGGGAGATCTTCGGTGCGCTGCTGCACGGCGGCCGGGTGCTGGTGGTGCCCGACGCGACCGCCCGGTCCCCGAAAGACCTGCACGCTTTGCTGAGCGCCGAACGGGTCGGCGTGCTCACCCAGACGCCGTCGGAGGCGGCGATGCTCCCGCTCGACGAGCTGGACTCGGCCGCCCTGGTGGTGGCCGGGGAGGCGTGCCCGGAAGAGGTGGTGGACCGGTGGGCGCCGGGGCGGACGATGCTCAACGTCTACGGCCCGACCGAGACCACGATGTGCGTGGCGATCAGCGCGCCGCTGGCGCCCGAGTCGGGAACCCCGCCGATCGGCTCGCCGGTGCCGGCGGCGGCACTGTTCGTGCTCGACGGGCGGTTGCGCGAAGCGCCCACCGGTGTCGTCGGCGAGCTGTACGTCGCCGGCGCGGGGGTGACGTACGGATACGTGCGCCGGGCGGGTCTGACCGCGTCACGGTTCGTGGCGTGCCCGTTCGGGGCGCCCGGCACCCGGATGTATCGCACCGGGGATCTGGTGTGTTGGGGCCCGGACGGGCAGCTGCGGTACCTGGGCCGCGCGGACGAACAGGTCAAGATCCGCGGGCACCGCGTCGAACTCGGCGAGGTGCGGGCGGCCCTGGCCGCATCCGACGGGGTGGAGCAGGCGGCCGTGATCGCCCGCGAGGACCGCCCGGGGGACAAGCGGCTGGTGGGGTACGTCACGGGCGCCGCCGACCCGGTCACGCTGCGCGCGGCGCTCGCCGATCGGCTGCCCGCCTACATGGTCCCGGCGGCGGTGGTGGTGCTGGACACGCTGCCGTTGACGGTGAACGGCAAACTCGACGCGCGCGCGCTGCCGGCACCGACCTACGCCGACGGTGATCGCTACCGCCCGCCGGCCACTCCGGTCGAGGAGACGCTGGCCGACATCTACGCCCAAGTCCTGGGGGCGGACCGGGTAGGGGTCGAGGAATCGTTCTTCGACCTCGGCGGTGACTCGTTGTCGGCGATGCGCCTGGTCGCCGCCATCCACACCACCCTGGGTGTCCATCTGCCGGTGCGCGCCGTCTTCGACGCGCCGTCGGTGCGGAACCTGAGTCAGCAATTGGACCGGCACGCCGACCAATACGGCCCTGGCTTCGCCTCGGTGCACGGTCGAGACGCCACCGAGGTATACGCCAGCGATCTGACCCTGGACAGGTTCATCGATGCCGCGACGCTGAGCGCCGCGCCCGCGCTGCCGGGGCCGAGCTCGCAGGTGCGGACGGTCCTGTTGACGGGGGCGACGGGGTTCCTGGGGCGTTATCTGGCGCTGCAGTGGCTCGAGCGGCTCGAGCCGGTGGGCGGCAAACTGATCTGTCTGGTGCGGGGCGGCTCCGACGAGGAGGCGCGCCTGCGGCTGGAGAAGACGTTCGACAGCGGTGACCCGAAGCTGCTGCGTTACTTCCAGGACCTCGCGGCCGACCACCTCGAGGTGATCGCCGGTGACAAGGGTGCGACGAATCTTGGTCTCGACGAACACATCTGGCGGCGGCTCGCCGACACCATCGACCTGATCGTCGACTCGGCCGCCCTGGTCAACGGCGCGCTGCCCTACAGCGAGCTGTTCGGCCCCAACGTCGTCGGCACCGCCGAGCTGATCCGGCTGGCCCTCACCGGCAAGCTCAAGCCGTACTCCTACGTCTCGACGGCGAACGTCGGGGACGGGGTGGAACCGGCGGCGTTCACCGAAGACGCCGACATCCGCGTCATCAGCCCGACCCGGACCATCGACGGCGGCTACTCCAACGGCTACGGGAACAGCAAGTGGGCCGGCGAGGTGCTGCTGCGCGAGGCCAACGACCTGTGCGGGCTGCCGGTCTCGGTGTTCCGCTGCGACATGATCCTCGCCGACACCAGCTACGCCGGCCAACTCAACCTGTCGGACATGTTCACCCGGATGGTGCTGAGCCTGGTGGCCACCGGCGTCGCGCCGCGGTCGTTCTACCAGCTGGACGGCGACGGCAACCGGCGCCGTTCGCACTTCGACGCGCTGCCGGTGGAGTTCGTCGCCGAGGCGGTCACCACGCTCGGTGGCCGGACCGTCGAAGGGTTCGAGACGTATCACGTGATGAACCCGCACGACGACGGCATCGGCATCGACGAGTACGTCGACTGGCT
>NZ_LZJA01000184.1:0-1598 GCF_001666785.1 Mycobacterium sp. E3305
GGAAGCTGGGGTTGTCCTCGACCACCGCGCACACGATCGCCACCGTCGCGCGCCGGGTCGAGGAGTTCCCCCGCTGCACCCAGGGTCTGCGGGAGGGCCGGCTGTCGCTGGATCAGGTCGGCGTCATCGCGGCACGCGCGGGTGCGGGCTCCGATGCGCACTATGCGGAGTTGGCGCGGGTGGCCACGGTCAACCAGTTGCGCACCGCGGTCAAGCTGGAACCGCGTCCTGACCCAGGACCCCGGCGCGAGCTCGAGCCCTCGTTGAGGAAGACCTCCAGCGAGCAGGGCGCCTGCTACCGGATCACCCTGCCCCACTTGGACGCCGCCACGTTCGACGCCGCCTTGCAGTCCCATCGTGACGCGCTGATCGCCGAATGGAAGCACGACCGCGCCGAGGGAGCGTCAGACAGCGCGCCGCCCCTGCCGGGCAGCGTCGAGGCGTTCATGCGCCTGATCGAGGCCGGCTGGGACGCGGAGACGACCCGCCGCCCACACGGACAGCACACCACCGTGGTGGTGCACGTCGACGCCGAAACGCACACTGCGGCACTGCACATGGGTCCGCTGCTCACCGACGCCGAACGCCGCTACCTGACCTGCGACGCCACCGGCGAACTGTGGTTCGAACGCCAGGGCGAGGTCATCGGCGCCGGCCGAACCACCCGCCTGATCAGCCGGCGACTGCGCCGCGCGCTCGAGCACCGCCACCGCAGCTGCGCGGTTCCCGGCTGCGGCGCCACCCGCGGCCTGCACGCCCACCACATCCGGCACTGGGAAGACGGCGGACCCACCGAGCTGACCAACCTCGTGCTGGTCTGCCCGTATCACCACCGGGCCCATCATCGTGGCGTCATCACCATCGCCGGACCCGCACGCACGATGACCGTCACCGATCAGGCCGGCCGAACCAAGCGTGGAGCTACCGTGTCCTCGTTGGTCGAAGGCGATGAGGCGGTAGCCCCGGGCCAACAGCTCATCCCAGACGATGTTCCACTCCCCAAGCGTGCCGCCGTAGCCGTGCGCGAAAACGACGGCGGGCCCCGCGCCGGCGGTGATGGCGCGCAGCACGGTCCCGTCGGCTCGGCTGATGAAGTGCTGCTCGCCGCGCTGTTCGGTGGCGAGGCGCTCACGAGGATAGGGATCGGGATTGTCCTCGATCCGCGCGACGACCGATTGGGCGGCATAGCGAGCGGCCAGGGCGAGAAGCCCGGACAGCGTTACGGCGCCGACCGGCTTCGTCAGGGCGCGGGTCACCACGGGCCGCCTCTCCGTCGAGCGGGATTTCGGAGACTGTCTTCGAACTATTGAGGCTCCCAGATCTTGCCCGGCCGGACAACACGTGGTTCACGACGCTTACGCAGTGGATGCGTTGCGACGCTGGCTGATTCCGGTGGCAACCGGTTACTCGTCGATACGTTGCCGGGAGCGACCGGCCCGGTAGGCGGGCTAGTTGTTGGATGGTGGTGGTTGGGGTTGGAAGGGTTGGTACCACCACCAGTCGGCGCGCTCGCCGGTGGGTCCCGGGTCAGGTTGCTGGATAGACGAATTCGTACGTTGTCAGAGCGGCTTTGCATGTCCCGGCGTGGCGCGGTGGTC
>NZ_LZJA01000185.1:0-9460 GCF_001666785.1 Mycobacterium sp. E3305
GATGGTGCCGTCCCACGCGTCGGCGCCTTCCGGGTCGTACAGCAGGATGAGTCGGCCGAAGGCGTCGCCGTCGGACCGCTCCGGGATGATCTCGCGGTCGGGATGTTTGACCTCGGCCCCCAGCGCGTAGCTGTAGGGCGCCAGGCGTTGGGGCGGGCGGATCGGGCCCAGCTCGATTTCCGACCGCACGGTGACGCCGTTCATCGCCGCTACCGCCTCGCGGAATGGCTCCGGTTCAGCTGAGGTCACTTGGCGCCGCTCCTGTTCATCCCGGTCGCTCTTCGTCGTCGCGGCACGGGTCACAGGGTCCGACGGTAGACCCATCGGCCGACAGGCGAAACCAGGCGCGCCGACCGCGACCAAGCCGTTACCAGACCTCATCCGGGCGTATCGAGCCAGCTCAGGAGGCGTTTCCGCCGGTAAATCGGGCCGGCCGCTTCTCGCGATGCGCGGCCAGACCCTCCTGCACGTCGGGGCCGCTGAAGCTGAGGAACTCGAGGCCGAGCGAGGTCTCGAAGGCGGGCGCGAACATGCGGTACCAGTAGTTGAGGCTGTGCTTGGTCCAGCGGATGGCGTTCTGCGCGCCCCGCGCCAGGTCCTCGGCGATCCGCGTCGCCGTCGAGAGCACGTCGTCGTCGTCGACGCAGGTGGACACCAGGCCGATCCGCTCGGCCTCTTCGCCGAGCAGGGTTTCGCAGGTCAGCAGGTAGTACTTGGCCTTGGCCATGCCGACCAGCAGCGGCCAGCAGATCGCGGCGTGGTCGCCGGCGGCCACGCCCAGCTTGGTGTGCCCGTCGATCAGCTTCGCCGTGCGACCGGCCACCGAGACGTCGGCGAGCAGGGCCACCACCAGGCCCGCCCCGACGGCCGGTCCGCGGATCGCCGAGACGACCGGCTTGTCGAAGTTGACCATGTTGAGCACGAGGTCGCGGGCCTCCCGCATGATGCGGATCCGGTCCTCGTACTCGCCGATGGTTTCGGCGATCAGGTCGAAGCTGCCGCCGGACGAGAAGGCCTTGCCTTCGCCGCGGACCAGCACGACGCGCACGTCGGGGTCGCGGGCGATCGCCGGCCAGATGTCGGCGAGGTCGCGGTGCATCTGCGGGCCGACCGAGTTGAGGCCGGGGGCGTCGAGAACCAGCGTCAGGATGCCGTTGTCGCCCACTTCGCAGCGCAGGCTGGGGAACTCGCCGTAATTCACCGGAGGCTGGCTGACTGGCACGGTCGTTGATAGTACGCAGCGCGGGGACGGGGCCGCCGCCGTGGCAGCATTGAGGACGATGAGTACCCGTCGCGACCTCCCCGAGTCGCCGTATCTGGCCGCCGTCACCGGCGGCAAACCCGGCCGGCCCCCGGTGTGGTTCATGCGACAGGCCGGCCGTTCGCTGCCCGAATACCGGGCGCTGCGGGCCCAGACCGACATGCTGTCGGCCTGTTTCGACGCCGAGCTGGTCTGCGAGATCACCCTGCAGCCGGTGCGGCGCCACGACGTCGACGCGGCCATATTGTTCTCCGACATCGTGGTGCCGCTGCTCGGCGCGGGCGTCGACCTGGACATCGTCGCGGGTGTCGGGCCGGTGATCGCGTCTCCGGTGCGCACCGCCGCCGACGTCGATGCGATGAAACCCCTTGACCGCCAACGGATTCAGCCGGTCTCCGATGCGGTCACGCTGCTGGTGGCCGCGCTCGGCGCGGTCCCGCTGATCGGCTTCGCGGGGGCGCCGTTCACCCTGGCGTCCTACCTGATCGAGGGCGGACCGAGCCGCCACCACGCCCGCACCAAGGCGATGATGCTGGCCGAACCGGACAGTTGGCACGCGCTGATGGAGAAGCTGACCGACATCACCGTCGGTTTCCTGCGGGTGCAGCTGGAGGCCGGGGTGGACGCCATTCAGGTGTTCGACTCGTGGGCGGGCGCCTTGTCACTCGCCGACTACCGCACCTACGTGCAACCGCACAGCGCCCGGGTTTTCGGCGCCCTCGCCGAATACGGCGTGCCGATGACGCACTTCGGGGTCGGCACCGCCGAACTGCTGGGCGCCATGTCGACGGTCGGCGCGACGGTCGTGGGCGTGGACTGGCGCACCTCGCTGACCGACGCGGCCGGCCGGGTCGCGCCCGGAACGGCGCTGCAGGGCAACCTCGATCCGGTGGTGCTGATGGCCGGGTGGCCGGCCGTGGAACGCGCCGCTCGCGCCGTCGTCGAGGACGGCCGCCAAGCCGTCGACGCGGGCGCGACCGGTCACGTCTTCAACCTTGGCCACGGCGTGCTGCCGGACACCGACCCCGGTGTGCTGACCGACCTGGTGTCGCTGGTCCACTCCCTATGACTTCTCCGTCGTATTGCGTTGTCGGGGGCGGGATTTCGGGGCTGACGGCGGCCTACCGGCTGCGCGCCGCGGTGGGCGACGACGCTGACATCACCCTGTTCGATCCCGCCGACCGGCTGGGTGGCATCTTGCGCACCGAGCGTGTCGGCGGGCAGACCATGGACGTGGGCGCTGAGGCGTTCATCCTGCGCAGGCCCGAGATGCCGGCGCTGCTGGCCGAGCTCGGCCTGTCGGACCGCCAACTGGTGTCCACCGGCGCGCGCCCATTGATCTACAGCCAGCGCAACCTGCATCCGCTGCCCACCGGCACGGTCATCGGGATTCCGTCGTCGGCCGCCTCGGTGGCGGGATTGGTCGACGCGGCGACCGTCGCGCGCATCGAGGACGAACCCGGCCGGCCTCTCGCTTGGCGGCCCGGCAGCGACCCCGCGACGGCCGAACTGGTCGGGGAGCGGTTCGGCGAGCAGGTCGTGACCCGGTCGGTGGATCCCCTGCTGAGCGGGGTGTATGCGGGGTCGGCGGCCACCATCGGTCTGCGCGCGGCGGCCCCCGGCGTCGCGGCGGCCCTGGACCGCGGCGCCTCCAGCCTGACGGACGCGGTGCGGCAGTCGCTGCCGCCGGCGACCGGCGCTCCGGTATTCGGTGCGCTCGACGGCGGCTACCAGGTGCTGCTCGACGCGCTCGTCGCGCGCGCCCGGCCGCACTGGGTGCGGGCCGGGGTGCAGCGGCTGGCCCGCGCCGAGGCCGGCTGGTCGCTGCTGGACGACACCGGTGCGCGCTGGTACGCCGACGCGGTGATCCTGGCCGTCCCGGCCCACCGCGCGGCACGCCTGCTCGCCGAGATCGCCCCGGGCAGCGCCGCCGCCGCAGGCCGGATCACCAACGCGTCGTCGGTGGTGGTCGCGCTCGCCGTGCCGGGCGGCACGCCGTTCCCGGACTGCTCCGGTGTGCTGGTCGCGACGGGGGAGCGGTTGCGGGGCAAGGCGATCACGCTCTCGTCGCGCAAATGGGGCGCCCGCGGGGACGCCCAGCTGCTGCGGCTGTCGTTCGGCCGCTGCGGCGACGACGTGGCCACCAGCGTTTCCGACGACGAGCTGCTGGGCTGGGCGGTGAGCGACCTGGTCGACGTTTTCGGGCTGGCCGTCGACCCCCTCGACGCTCGCGTGCAGCGCTGGATCGACGCCATGCCCCAGTATGGGCCGGGCCACGCGGAGCTGGTCGCCGAGATTCGGGCAGGTCTGCCGCCGACGCTCGCCGTGGCCGGCAGCTACCTCGACGGCATCGGGGTGCCGGCGTGCGTCGGGGCGGCCGGGCGCGCGGTCGAGGCCCTCGATCTGAAAGTGGCACGATAGGTTCCATGGCCAAGCTCGACTACGACACCCTCAACGCCACGATCCGGTACCTGATGTTCTCCGTCTTCTCGGTGCGGCCGGGCGAGCTCGGGGAACAGCGCGACGCCGTGATCGATGACGCGTCGCGGTTTTTCAAGCAGCAGGAGGAGCGCGGCGTCGTGGTGCGCGGCCTCTACGACGTGGCGGGCCTGCGGGCCGACGCCGACTTCATGATCTGGACGCACGCCGAAAACATCGAAGCGCTGCAGGCCACCTACGCCGACTTCCGGCGCACCACCACCCTCGGACGGGCTTGCACACCGGTGTGGAGCAGCGTGGCGCTGCACCGGCCCGCCGAGTTCAACAAGAGCCACATCCCGGCGTTCCTGGCGGGCGAGGAGCCCGGCAACTACATCTGCGTGTATCCGTTCGTCCGGTCCTACGAGTGGTATCTGCTGCCCGACGAGGAACGGCGCCGCATGCTCGCCGAACACGGCATGGCCGCCCGCGAGTACAAGGACGTGCGCGCCAACACGGTGCCGGCGTTCGCGCTCGGCGACTACGAATGGCTGCTGGCCTTCGAGGCGCCCGAACTGCACCGCATCGTTGACCTGATGCGCGAGCTGCGCGCGACCGACGCGCGGCGGCATACCCGCGAGGAGACACCGTTTTTCACCGGTCCGCGGGTGTCGGTCGAGCAGTTGGTGAACGCGCTGCCATGACGACCGCTTTCGACCCCAACGATCCCACCCGCTTCGAGCAGATGTACCGCGATGAGCGGACGTCGCACGGCCTGCCCACCGCAACGCCGTGGGACATCGGCGGACCCCAGCCGGTGGTCCAGCAGCTGGTCGCGCTCGGTGCGATCAAGGGCGAGGTGCTCGACCCGGGCACCGGGCCGGGCCATCACGCGATCTACTACGCCTCGAAGGGCTACGCGGCGACCGGCATCGACGGGGCGGCCGGAGCCATCGAGCGCGCGCGGCAGAACGCCGAAAAGGCCGGGGTGTCGGTCAATTTCGAGCTGGCCGACGCCACCAAGCTGGACGGGTTCGACGGCCGGTTCGACACGGTCGTCGACTGCGCCTTCTACCACACGTTCAGCACCGAGTCCGAGCTTCGGCAGTCCTACGTGCGTGCGCTGCACCGCGCGACCAAACCGGGCGCGCGGCTGTACATGTTCGAGTTCGGACAACACAACATCAACGGCTTCAAGATGCTGCGGTCGTTGTCCGAGAACGATTTTCGCGACGTGCTTCCCGCGGGCGGCTGGGAGATCACGTATCTCGGCACCACCACCTATCAGGTCAACATCAGCGTCGAGTCCATCGAGCTGATGGCCGCGCGCAATCCCGACATGGCCGATCAGGCCCGGGAGTTGCTCGAGCGCTTCCGCGTGGTCGAGCCCTGGCTCGAGGGCGCACGCGCGCACGCCCCGTTCTGGGAAGTGCACGCCACCCGGGTGGACTGAGTTCGTCCCACTTGGCGGCCTGCCTCGAGCGAGGCGGCCCGCGTTCGCGCCAGGCTCGCTCCTTCCGCGAGACTTAAACCGTGGCGGGACTTTACAGCGTGTCGTGTGCGTGGTTTAAGTGTCGCGGCATCCACGACGGACGAGGGCGGCCCGCACGCGGTGTACCACGTCGTCGGGCTTGTCCTCGGCGATCACCCGGATCACAACCCAGCCAAGCTCGGCAAGCTTGCGGAGCCGATCCTGGTCCCGCACATACTGGGTGCGGTTGGTGCGATGGTGGTCGCCGTCGTACTCGACGGCCACCTTGTATTCCTCCCAACCCATGTCGAGGACGGCGACGAGTCGCCAGTTCACCTGCACCGGTATCTGCGTCGTGGGAGCGGGAAGCCCGGCGTCGATCAGCAGCAACCGCAGCCACGTTTCCTTCGGGGATGCCGCGCCCGGGTCGACCAGCGGAAGCGCTGTGCGCAGCGTCCGCAGTCCGCGGGCCCCTGCGTGACGCTTGGCGAGCAGCATGACCTCCTCGCTCGAGAACGGGGTCGCGCGCATCAGCGCATCGAGTCGCGCTACCGCCTCGCCGCTGGGCGGCCGCCTGGCCAAATCGAACGCCGTCCTCGCGAGAGAGGTCACCCGCAGCCCGTTGACACGGGTGACCTCGTCGGGTCCGACTCGCTGGTTGCGGGCGATCACGCCCGTCGGTGGATGCGGATTTCGCCAAATCAGCTCGATCGGCTCGTCGTCGTCGATCCACCGCGAACCATGTAGGGCGGCCGCGGCAAGTCCGGCGAGCACGCCGCGGCGGTCCGACCACAACCACGCCCCAACGGAACGCGTCCGGAGCGACGGCGTGGCGTGGGCCGGCAGATAGACGTCGGGATATATCGCGCGAAACTGAGCTCGCAGCTGGTGCCGGCTCAGGGCTCCCCGCCGCAATGCCTCGCTGCCGACAAACACGTCGTCCACACCGGGAAAGACGTCACGACGCTCCCGCAGGCTCCGCGAGACTTAAACGATGGCGGAGCCTTGCGGCGTGTCGTCTGCGTGGTTTAAGTGTCGCGGCAGCCGACACCCGGCAGCCGACAGCCGACGCGACGCGGCGGCCGACGCGTGGCGGCGGCCGAAAGGGATTACGTCCCCGCGGGCACCAGGCGCAGCGAGATGGAGTTGATGCAGTAGCGCTGATCGGTCGGCGTCGGGTAGCCCTCGCCGGTGAACACGTGGCCTAGGTGGCTGTGGCAGTTCGCGCACAGCACCTCGGTGCGCGTGGTCCCCATCGAGTGGTCGGGCCGCAGGATCACCGCGTCGGAGTCGGCCGGGTCGAAGAACGACGGCCAGCCGCAGTGCGACTCGAATTTCTCTGTGCTGCGGAACAATTCGGCGCCGCACGCCCGGCACTGGTAAATGCCTTCGGTTTTGGTGTCGGTGTACTCACCGGTGAACGGCCGCTCGGTGCCGGCGCGACGCAGCACGTGGAACTCTTCGGGCGTCAGCTTCTGGCGCCACTCGTCGTCGGAGAGTTGGAGCTTCGGGCTGCTCATGCCTCCACGCTAGCGCCATTTGCGGTGACCCGCCGCGCCCGGCGTCGAGCCGCGCCCGGCGATCACCGCGCGCCATCACGCCCAACCGGCACCCACGCCGGATCGATGCCGTCGGCCAGCCGGTCCTCGGCCTTCGCATCGAGGTAACGGAACAGGAGCACCGTGAACACCACGATCAGCAGCAGCGACCAGCCGTAGGTGATCTTGAGGTAGTGCAGCGCGCGGCCGTACCTCATGTACCGGTAGATCAACCAGTCGTCGAGCGTGAGAAATCCATAGATCCCCAGCCACGCCGGCCAGTTGCGGATCAGGGAGTTCCGCAGCACGACCGTCATCAAGAACGGGAACAGCATCATCGAGTAGTAACCCTGGGCCAGCGGCAACACCAGCCACGACCACAGCAGCAGCACGCCCGACGAGTTGGTGAACCAGAACAGCGGATCGCGGGTGCGGTAATAGCGATAGAGCAGCCACAGCGCGCCGATCGCGAGCACCGTGAACAGAAGCCGCAGGAAGACGATCAGCCAGGTGGGCACGCCGAAGTACACGCCGTTGCCCTCGATCGAGCTGTTGAAGTAGTCCCGGACGCCGCCGATGTAGGGCAGCGTGCGCGTGACGAAGTCGGCCGGATCGCTGACCAGCGGCCAGGCGGCCGCGTTGATGGCGATCGGGACCAGGAACGCGGGCACCAGCGTCCGCCACTGGCGGTTCAGCAGCGGCAGCAGAAGCAACGGCCCCAGCACCGGTTTGAGCGTGAGCGTCAACCCGATCACGAGCCCGGCCCACCACTGGTGCCGCACCTTCCCGTCCAGCAGCCAGCGCAAGAACAGCACCTCGGCCAGCAACACGCAGCCGTTGATGTTGGTGAACACCAGCGTGCTGGTGACGCTTTCCGTGCAGAACATGGCCAGCAGCAGGGCGGGCGCGGCCACCGAGGACAGCGTGAAGTTGAACAACCGCAGCAGCAGGTACCAGGCGATCAGGATGGCCACGGTGTTGATCAGGATGAACAGGTACCGCGACGGCGTGAAGGACAGGTAGCCGAACGGTGCCATCAGCAGGGTGCCGCCGGGCGGATACAGGTAGTGCGGGTCGACGTAGTCGAAGTGCTCGTTGTAGATGTCCCAGCCGCGCCGGAAGTTCAGCACCGCCCGGTACACCGGCTTGAAGTCGTCGGTGATGTTGCCGTTGAGCGTCAGGATGATGCTTCGGTGCAGCACCGACATGATGGCCACCGGCCATAACGCGGACCGCAGTATCGCCGCGGTGCTCGGCGCGCCGCTACCGGGACGAAAGGCGGCGAGGGTCCGATCGCGCAGGCCGGTTCGGGTCGAGTCAGCTGCCGTCACGAAGCGCAAAGTATCAGGCGGGACAGTACGTGTCGGTCCCGGGCAGCTTGCCGCTGTTGACGTAGCCGATCAGCGGGGAAACCGCGCACGGCGAGTAGATGCTGGCGCCGTGGCCGATGCCCTGCCACATCACCCGCTTGCTGGCCGCGTTGGCGTTGATGACGGTCGCCGCCGTCGCCGCGACGCCTTCGGTCCCGACGATCGGGTCGTTCTGCACGCCGAGCAGCAGGACGTCGACCTTCAACGATTTCGGCGGCGCCGGGGGCGAACCGGTGGGCCAGTGCACGCATTTGACCAAGTTGAGCGCCGCGACGGTGCCGAATTGCGGGTACAGCTTGGCCCACGCCACCACCAGTTCGCGCACCCGGTCCGGGGTGGGGCGGTTGACGGCGTCGCTGCAGGTGTTGACGAACTGGCCGTCGGAGTCCTCGGTGGCGTTGGCGTGGTTGATCAGGTTGGTCAGCTGGTTGGTGTCGCCGGAGCGGGCGGCCGCCAGGGCGTTGGCCAGGTTGGTGGTGGCGTTGACGCGGCCGCCGGCGGGAAAGCCCAGCGCGACGGTGATGGCGTTGGCCACCTCGGCGACGGACGCTCCGCCGGGGCCCTTGCCGGCGCGGGCGTCGGCCAGCAAGGCGCCGACGGCGCCCTTGGGGTCGGCGCCCAGCGCGCAGTTCACCGCGATGCACTGGGCGGCGAACGCGTCGAGCGCGGCCTGCTGGCCCTTGACCTGTTGCTCGGCGGCGGCTTCGGCGTTGACGCCCAACGCGACTGGCGAGTCGAGGATCAGCCGGGCGACCTTGTCGGGGCGCGTCGCGGCGTAGGCCAGCGCCACCTGGGCGCCGTTGCCGATCCCGACCAGCGCGACCGCGGGCACGTCCCACAGCGTGCGCAGCCGCTCGATGTCCGAGGCGGCGTGGGCGTTGTCGTAGGCGCCGGCGCCCGGCGCGATGGCGTCGGTGCAGTTGGTGGTGGCGGTGTTCGCGACGTCCGAGAGGTTGGCGACGGGATCGTCGCCGGTCTGGAACTGCGCCTGGTCGCGCATGATCTGGCGGTCGGACGAGTCGCGGCAGTCGATCGGGTTCGACATGCCCATGCCGCGCCGGTCGACGGCCACGATCGGGTGCGTCTGCAGCACGTCGGCGCCGCCCCGCGACAGCCAGACCGGCAGCTGTGCCGACGACGGCAGGTCCGAGCCGGTGGTGAAGACCAGCGGGCCCGCGTCGCGGGGGGTCTGGCTGGAGCGGGCGCGCACCACGCCGACGCTCACGGTGCCGGTCCCGCCGCCGTTCGGGTCCAGGTCCGCGTCGTAGTTCGCGCAGTCCAGCTGGACCCCGGCGGCGGGCGGGACCGCGGCGTCGCCGAATACCCGCGACGTGCAGTCGTGCCAGGGCAGGTCGTTCTTGGGCGCAGTGATGGGCGGCGGGCCGCTGGGCGGTGGCTTGGC
>NZ_LZJA01000186.1:0-40109 GCF_001666785.1 Mycobacterium sp. E3305
ATCGTCACGGTGGCCGCGCGGGCGCTGCTGCCGGAGATGGTGCTCACCGAGGACCAGCTGAAGTGCGTGGGCCCCCGGTCCCGCCACCACCGCAACCGCCGGCTGATCATCGTCAGCATCATCACCATGGTCGGCGTGACCGGGCACTTCGTCTCCTACACCTACATCGTGGAGATCATCCGCGAGGTCGTCGGCGTGCGGGGGCCCACGCACTTCAGCTGGTCCTCGGTGAGCACCATCTCCGGCAGCAGCGCCCGCGCGGCCACCGTGACGATGACGGCCGCCACGGTCACACACACCACCGCCAGGCGCCAGCCCCACATCAGGCTCATGGCCGCCGTCAGCGGGCTACCGACCACCAGCGCCAGGCTGGTTCCGACGTAGATCGACATCGTCGCGCGGCCGGCGTGGCTCGGCGGTACCAGCCGCGTCGCGATCGGCGCGATGACCGACCACAGCAGCCCGTGCGTGATCGCGCACAGCACGCGACCGGCGGCCAGTACTTCGAAGGTGGGGGCCACCGCCGAGATCATCTGCGAGACGGTCAGGCAGGTCAGGCTCAGCACGAGCACCCGGCGGCGCGGCAGGTGCGCGGTCCAGCGCACCAGCGGAATCGTGGTCAGCGCCGCGACCAGGGCGTACCACGACAGCAGGGTCCCGACGAGGACCAGGCTGACGTGCAGGTTGCGGGCGATCGCCGGCAGCGCGCCGACGGGCAGGATCTCGGCGGTCACGTAGGTAAAGGCCGCCGCCGCCAGCACCACAAGCTGGGCCGCGACCCGTGGCGTCCACGTTCGGGCGGCAGCATTGGTTTCGGCAGTCATGGGGTCGGTATCGGCCGGGCTACCCAGTTCCTGGGTTGTCGCGCCTAATGCGATCACACTGCCTTACCGTACGGACCGCAACTACGGCTCCCCCCTTATCGGGGCCGTAATCCGGGTCTCAACTCGGTCACCAATCAGGAACGAACGAGGCGCGCGATGGCGGCGGAGGCCTCGGCGAGCTTCTGGTCGGCGTCGTCGCCGCCCTCGGCCACGGCGCGGGTGACGCAGTGGTTGAGGTGCTCGTCGAGCAAATTCAGGGCGACCGAACGCAGCGCGCTGTTGACCGCGCTGATCTGGGTGAGGACGTCGATGCAGTACTTGTCCTCTTCGATCATCCGCGCGATGCCGCGCACCTGACCCTCGATGCGCCGCAGCCGCTTGGCGTAGTTGTCCTTCTGCTGCGAATATCCGTGCGCGTTCGTCATCCTGTCCTTCACCCCTGCCCATCCACGCCCGCCGCGCGTGGCCGGGCCGGCGTCACGATTCCACTTTATACCCCGCCCGGGTATGACCCGCACATTTGCCGTCCGGCCTGTTCACGCATACTTGCAGGATGGCCACAACACGCGATGCGTCCGGAGTCACCGACATCAAACCGCGCAGCCGTGACGTAACCGACGGCCTGGAGAAGGCCGCCGCGCGGGGCATGCTGCGGGCGGTCGGCATGGGCGACGAGGACTTCGCCAAGCCGCAGATCGGGGTGGCGTCGTCGTGGAACGAGATCACGCCGTGCAACCTCTCGCTGGACCGGCTCGCCAAGGCGGTCAAGGAGGGCGTGTTCGCGGCCGGCGGCTTCCCGCTGGAGTTCGGGACGATCTCGGTGTCCGACGGCATCTCGATGGGCCACGAGGGCATGCACTTCTCACTGGTGTCGCGCGAGGTGATCGCCGACAGCGTCGAGACCGTGATGCAGGCCGAGCGCCTCGACGGCTCGGTGCTGCTGGCCGGCTGCGACAAGTCCCTGCCCGGGATGCTGATGGCCGCCGCGCGCCTGGACCTGGCGGCGGTGTTCCTCTACGCGGGGTCGATCCTGCCCGGGCGGGCCAAGCTGTCCGACGGAACCGAACGCGAGGTCACCATCATCGACGCGTTCGAGGCGGTGGGCGCGTGCGCGCGCGGCCTGATGCCCCGGGAGGACGTCGACGCCATCGAACGCGCGATCTGTCCCAGCGAGGGCGCGTGCGGCGGCATGTACACCGCCAACACGATGGCCAGCGCCGCGGAGGCGCTCGGCATGTCGCTGCCCGGCAGCGCGGCCCCACCGGCGACCGATTACCGCCGCGACGGGTTCGCCCGCCGCAGCGGTGCGGCCGTCGTCGAGTTGCTGCGGCGCGGGATCACCGCCCGCGACATCCTGACCAAGGAGGCCTTCGAGAACGCGATCGCGGTGGTGATGGCGTTCGGCGGATCCACCAACGCCGTGCTGCACCTGCTGGCGATCGCGCACGAGGCCGACGTGGAGCTGTCCCTCGACGACTTCAGCCGGATCGGTTCGAAAGTGCCGCACCTGGCCGACGTCAAGCCGTTCGGTCGCCACGTCATGTCGCACGTCGACCAAATCGGCGGCGTGCCGGTGGCGATGAAGGCGCTGTTGGATGCGGGCCTGCTGCACGGCGGCTGCCTGACGGTGACGGGCGAGACCGTCGCCGAGAACCTGGCCGCGATCGACCCACCCGACCCCGACGGCAAGGTGCTGCGGGCGCTGGACAATCCCATCCACCCGACCGGGGGCATCACCATCCTGCGCGGATCGCTGGCGCCCGAGGGCGCGGTGGTCAAGTCGGCCGGCTTCGACTCTGACGTGTTCGAGGGCACGGCAAGGGTTTTCGACGGTGAGCGGGCCGCGCTGGATGCCCTGGAGGACGGGACGATCACCAAGGGCGACGCCGTGGTGATCCGGTACGAGGGTCCCAAGGGCGGTCCGGGGATGCGCGAGATGCTCGCCATCACCGGCGCCATCAAGGGCGCCGGCCTGGGTAAAGACGTGCTACTGCTGACCGACGGCCGGTTCTCGGGCGGGACGACCGGCCTGTGCGTGGGGCACATCGCGCCGGAGGCGGTCGACGCCGGGCCAATCGCCTTCCTGCGCGACGGCGACCCGATCCGCCTGGACGTCGCGAACCGCGTGCTGGACGTGCTGGTCGACGGGAGCGAATTCGATTCCCGGCGAAAGGGTTTCACCCCTCCCCCGCCGCGCTACAAGACGGGCGTACTGGCCAAGTACGTCAAGCTGGTGAGCACGGCGGCGAACGGTGCGGTCTGCGGCTAGCCCCGATCGCCGCCTCGCTCAACGGGTTTGGATGCTATGCGTGGGTGGCCGCCGCGCGTGTGCGCCTGCCGAAGTAGGTGGCGTTGAGGCCCAACAGGGTCAGCAACGCACCCGCGATCACGTTCGACCATGTCATGCCGGTGGTCAGCGTGACGCCCGGCAGGATCCACAGGGACGCGATGACCCACACGCCGAGCACCGGCATCGTCCAGGTCAACCCGTGTGCACGGTCGAGCGCCGTTGCGAACCCGTACGCCAAGAACGCCGCGGCGACCCCGGCGATCAGGTTCGACGTGGCAAGCGATCCCGTGGCGCTGAAGCCCACCAGCCACGGTGACGCGGCCACATACAGGCCCGTCAGCAGCGCCATCCCGAAGGTGACGTGCGCACTCATCGACTCGGCGACGCGGTCGTAATTCGCGCGCAGGGCCAACAAGTCGGGGTGGTGATCGATTGATGAATGGACTGTACTCATTTTGTGACCTTTCTGTTATGCAGCAAGCCTTTTGAGCTGTCTGCACCCATCCATCTGCCGTCAAGGTTACGCCCGATCACGGTCCGATTCGACCACCCGCGTAGCGTCGTGAGGCGTGGACATCGCGGACCGCCTGCGCCTGGACGTTCCGGTCGCGCAGGCCGGCATGGGCGGTGGTCTGGCGGGTGCCGCGCTGGCCGCCGCGGTCGCCGAGGCGGGCGGCCTGGGCACCCTGGGTATCGCCACGCCGCGCCGGCTGCGCGCGTCCATCGATGAGGTGCGCGAGCGGACGCCGGGCCGCGCGGTCGCGGTAAACCTGTTGCTGCACTTCGTTCATCGCGGGCACATCACGGCCTGCGTCGACGCCGGAGTCGACGCCGTCGTGCTGGCCTTCGGCGAGAAGCGGGGGCTGGTACGACACCTGCGCGACGCCGGCATCTTCGTCTTCGTGATGGTCGGCACCCCGGGGCAGGCCCGCGCCGCTATCGGTTGGGGCGCCGACGGTTTGATCGCTCAGGGGCGCGAGGCCGGTGGCCACCTCGTCGGAACCATGCCGGCGCTGCAATTCCTGCCCCGGGCGCTGGCCGTCGCGGGCCACCGCCCGGTGTTTCTCGCCGGCGGCATCGCCACCGGTGCCGACACCAGCGCCGCCCTGGCCGCGGGCGCCAGCGGCGTGGTCGCGGGAACGCGCTTCCTGATGACGCACGAGGCGAACGCCAACCGGGAGTATCAGCGCCGAGTTGCCAACGCGGACACGACGATCGAGACCAACCTGTTCGGCCTGAGCTGGCCGCTGCGCCATCGCGTCGTGCCCAACGCGGCGACGCGGCGCTGGTGCCGCGCCGACGGCAGGGCGAAGCCGTTGCCCGCTGCCATCAATGCGGTGAGCCGCCCGATGGCCGTGCTGGGCTACTTCGACGCCGGCGCGTTGATGCGCATGCAGTCGCCGGCCCGGCCGTTGCTCACGCCGCTCGCGCCGCTCGCCGGCACTCCCGATGCGTGGGTGGACCGTGCGGCGCTGTACGCCGGCGAAACTGCCCTGCGAATCGGCGAACTCAGTTCCGCCGCGCAGGCGGTCGCCGACCTCAGCCCTTAGCGCACCAGCGCGAGCGCAAAGCCGTCCCAGCGCTTGGCCCCGACCGTTTGGATCACGGCCGTGTCCAGTCGCGGGTGCTCGCCCATCAGTCGCAAGGTCTCTCGGACCGCCTGCGCCTGCGCGTTGTGCTGCGGATCCAGGATCTGTCCCTCGCGAACGACGTTGTCCGCCACGATGAGTGCGCCCGGGCGGGCCAGCCGGACCGCCCAGTCCAGGTAGGCGACGTAGTTCTCTTTGTCCGCGTCGATGAACACCAGATCGAACGCGCCGCCGTCCAATGTCGGCAAGGTGTCCAGCGCCGCACCGACGATCACCTCCACCCGGTCGGCGACACCCGCCCGCTCCAGGTTCGCCCGGGCCACCTCGGCGTGCCGGGGCTCGTATTCCAGGGTCACCACCCGGCCCTGCGGGCCGGCTCCGCGGGCCAGCCAGATGGTGCTGAAGCCGCCCAGGGTGCCGATCTCGAGGATGCGGCGGGCCCGGACCGCGCCGGCCAGCAGGCTCAGAAACTTGCCCTGCTGGGCCGACACGGCGATCTGCGGCAGGCCGGCCGCGTCGCTGGCCTCGACCGCCGCGCTCAGCGCCGGATCGTCCCCGATCACGGTGTCGTTCAGAAACTCGTCGACGTCTTGCGGCGTTGGGTTCTGGGTCATGCCACCAAGCTAGCCGTGCGGCGCGATGCCGGCCGCGCCGGTATCGGAGCGGTCACGGTCATTTACGGATACCCATGGGGGGTATATAGTGGGTGGCGTGGTCGACCACAGCCGTAAGGGATCACAACAGAGAAATGGGTGAGTGAAATGGCAAATTACGAAGCAGGCACCGAGCTGACCTGCGGCCACGAGGGCTGCGGGTGTCGCGTTCGTATCGAGGTTCCCTGCCACTGCTCCGGTTCGGGCGAGCCGTACCGCTGCACCTGTGGCGACGAGCTGACCCCGGTCAAGTAGTCCGCGCCTCCTGAGGCTCGCGTCGAGTGTGCGTCCGGGGCGGCGACACGCCGGGGTGGGAAACCCTGCGCGCACAGCCAAAACCGCGAACGCACACTCGATGCGGCCGGCGCGCCGCGATCAGCGCCCGAACGTACGCCCGGCGAGCTCGACCGTCGCTGCCAGCTGCGGTGTGACCGCCGACGTGCCGATCGCCACCCGATAGCCGCCCGCACCGACGCGCCAGCGCGCCACGCCGCCGTCGTAGCGCGCGAGCAGGCGCGGATCCGCCTCGACGCTCACGCGGCGGCCGGCCCCCGGTTCCAGCTCGACCCGCTCGAATCCGAGCAGCCGCAGGCACGGCCCGTCGGGGGTCCCGGTGAGATACAGCTGCGGGACGTCGGCCCCCGTGCGGTCGCCCGTGTTGACCACGCTGAAGCTGGCGGTCACCGTGTCTCCACCGGTGACGTCCAGGTCTTGGTACTCAAAGCTGGTGTAGGACAAGCCATGTCCGAAGGCGAACGCCGGTGTCGCCCCGGTGGCGGCGAACCAGCGGTAGCCGACGTCGGATCCCTCCACGTACTCGATCGTGCTCGGCTCCCCCCACGCGGCGCCGGGTCCGGGCAGTTCCGGGCGCGGCGTCTGTCGCAGGTCGGCCGGGAAGGTGATCGGCAGGCGTCCCGACGGATTGACCTGCCCGGCAAGGACTTCCGCGATGGCCTGGGCGCCGGCCTGCCCCGGATACCAGGCCTGCACGATCGCCCGCACCGAGTCGCGCCAGGGCATGGTCACCGGATTGCCCGTCTCGAGCACCACGACGGTGTTCGGGTTGGCGGCGGACACGGCGGTGATCAGCTCGTCCTGCCCCTGCGGCAGCGACAGGTCGGCGATGTCGAACCCTTCCCCCTCTGCGCGAACCGCGAACACGATCGCGAAGTCCGCGCGGCGCGCCGCGCGGACCGCCTCCGTGGGACTGATGCCGGGGTCGAATTCGATTTCGGCGTTGGGCAATTGCTTTCGCAGCTCGTCCAGCGGGCTCGATGGCAGCAGGTGCAGCTTGCGCAGCCCCGCCTCGAGTCCGGCGCCGCCGATCGGAATCACGGCCGCGTAGCCGCCCGGCGGGACGACGGCGCTCGACCCGTAGCCGGCAGGCACGCCCACGTTCGCGTACCCGCCGATGACGGCGATGCGGGCGGTCGATTCCGGCGCCAGGGGCAGCAGCCCGCGGTTGCTCAGCAGCACGATTCCCTGCCGGGCGACCCGCAGCGCAATCTCGTTGTGGGCGGCCAGATCCGGTGGGGGCGTGACCGTTGCCCGGTCGACGCCGACCGCGAACATCGACCGCAGGATCCGCCGGACCATGTCGGAGAGGCGCTCGTCGCTCAGCCTGCCGTCGGCATGGGCGGCGCGCAGCGGCGCGCCGAAGGTTTCGCTCTGCCACAACAGCGCGTCGATCTGCGCGCCGCATTCCTGGTCGAGGCCGGCGAGCGCGCACTCCCACGACGGCGTGGCCCCCCAGTCCGACATGACCCAGCCCGGGTATCCCCAGGCGCCTTTCAGCACTTGGTTGAGCAGGACGTCGTTGGCGGCGGCGTAGGCGCCGTTGACCTTGTTGTAGGCGGCCATCACGGCGCCCGGCCGCGCCCGCTCGATGGCCATTTCGAAGGCCAGCAGGTCGGATTCGCGATGCGCGTCGGGGTCGATGACGGCGTCCAAAAAGTGCCTGTTGGTCTCGTTGCAGTTCAGCGAGTAGTGCTTGACGGTCGAGATGACGTGTTGTTGCTGGATGCCGTCGATCGACTCCGCGGCGATCGTCGCGGTCAAAAGCGGGTCCTCGGAAAGGTATTCGAAGTTGCGCCCGTTCCGCGGGTCGCGCGCGAGGTTCATGGCGCCGGCCAGCTGCACGTTGAACCCGCGGCTGCGGGCCTCCCGGCCGATCACCTCCCCCGCCGCGCGGGCGAGCGCGGGATCGAAGCTCGCCGACAGCGCCAGCCCGGCCGGCAGCGCGGTCGCGCTGTCACCCGGGCGGTAGCCGGGGTTGGTCACACCGAGGCCGGCGTCGCTCATCTGCAACGCCGGAATGCCGAGCCGGGGAACGCCGGGCACGTAACCGGCGCTCATCGGGACGCCCGGTGGGATGCGGTCGTCGCGCACCGGCCACATGTCGCCGGCCCCCATCACGCCGACCAGGAGCGAGAACCGCTCGTCGTCGGTCAGCTGGGCCTCGACCTCGCGTGCCCGGGCGTCGGGATCGCTCACCGCGCACCCTCTTTCGCGTACACGACGCGCAGCACGTGCCCCAACTCGGGGCCCATCACCAGCTCCGCCAGCTCGCCGAACGTCGCGACGAACTCCGGGCCGTGCGGTGGGTCGGCCCGGCACAGGTGGTGAGCGACCTCGTGAAGCACCACGAGTTCGCGCAGCGCCCAGTCGGCGGTGTCGCGGTCGGGGACCGCGATAACGCCTGCGCCGTCGCGGAATTCGTAATGGGCCGCGGTGGCGGCCCGTCGCGGCCGCACCCGCAGCGGCGCCGCGGAGGGCCACCGCCGGCGCACCGCCGGCAATGCAAGCACCTGGTCAACATAGCGCTGCGCGGCGGACACCGAGCCGAATCGTCCCTCCGGCGGCAGCGTGAGCTGCCCGCCGAAGAAGTCCACGACGGGTGACCCGTGCTCGGCGGCCCGGTCGAACAGCGTCCGGACGAACTCCTCGGCCGCGTAAACCTTGGCGCGCTGGGAGTCCCTCTTGGCGGAGCGTTCCGGGGTCACCGGCCCAACGGGGTGCGCGCGCCCGGGAGTTCGGGGCTGCTGCCCAGCCGCGCCCGCCGACCGGCCCGGTCCCCCGCGCGCCGCGCCGACGAGGAATAGCCCGCCGTCGCCCGGCTGACCTGATAGGTGCCCCGCGCCTTCGACGCGCTCCGGTAGTAGTCGTGCAGCTCGACATCTTTGTCCCGCAACGCGATCGCCGTGCCCGGCGGCCGGCGCCTGTCCTTGGTGGCCTCGCGCCGGGCCTGGTCACGAGCCTCCGCCAGGCGCTGGCCCACGCGGGCCCCGAAGGCCAACTGGAAGTTCAGCCGCGCGGTGATGGTGGGCGTCGGCCGGTGCGCGCCCGACGCCAGGTAGGCGTCCGACGCCCGCACCATCTGGACCACCAGGCTGGCGTACAACGCGTGCGTGGCGTCGATGTCCTCGGCGAACCCGTAGGCGTAGACGAACGTCGAATTCGATGCCACGTCACAGCGCACGTCGTTGGCCATCGCGATCAACACGAACAGCTGCACATAGGTCCGCAGTCCCTTGGTGCCGGCTTCCCCGATGGTGATGGTCCGCTGCGTCGGGGCCTGCGCCGGCGAGCGGTTCGCCGCGTGGGACCGCGCCACCGCCAGGTCGATGGAGGACGCCGTGGCCAACCGCTGCGCGGCGCTCATGAAGGCGTCCGCCTCATGCGGGTTGTCGGTGCCTTCGGCCTGGCGCAACAGCGCGGCGATGCGGGCCAGCATCTTGTCGTCCGTCATGTGCGCCACTCCTCTCCCCCCGAGCGGGCGGTACCCGCTCTGCATCGTCGTCGGCGCGGGTCATATGCGCCAAAATACGGGAGCGCTACGACAGTTCCGCCTCAGAGCCGGGCGGTGATCCAGGCGACCACGTCGCCCAGCACCTGGTCGCGCTCCGGCTCGTTGAAGACTTCGTGGTAGAGCCCGGGGTAGACCTTCAGTTCGACGTCGGCGGACCCGACACACTCGACCAGGCGCCGGCTGCCCGCGACGGGAATCAGGCGGTCGTCGGAGCCGTGCACCACCAGCAGTGGCGCCGTCAGCGCCGGTGCGCGCTGCGGCATGGTCTCGCCGACCTGAAGGAGGGCGCGGCCGATGCCGGCCGGAACCTTCCCGTGATACACCAGCGGATCGCTCTTGTAGGCCGCCACCACTTCCGGGTCCCGGGAGATGGCGTCGACGTCCAGCTCCTGCACCGGCAGGCCGGGCACCAGGCCGCCGACGACCCGGGCGGCCAGCGCCATCAGCGGCGACACCTGGTCCTGGGCGGCCACCGCGGGCCCCGACAGCACCATCAGGTCGTAGTTGTCGGGCCGTTCGACGCCGTAGGCGAACACGATGCCGCCGCCCATGCTGTGCCCGAGCACGATGCATTTGAGGCCCGGATGCTCCCGGGTGGCGATCCGCACCAGGCTGTCGAAGTCCGCCGTGTACTCGGAGACGTCACGCACCAGCACCCGCTTGCCACCCGAACGGCCGTGCCCGCGATGGTCCAGCGCGTAGGTGACCAGGCCCGCCTCCCCGAAACGCTCCGCGACGTGGTCGTACCGGCGGGCATACTCGCCGAGTCCGTGCGACAGTACGACCACCGCCCGCGGCGCGGTGTCCGGTGTCCAGACGTCGTAAACGATGCGCACTCCACCGAATCCGTCGAAGTTCCGTTCGGCTCGGTTCACTGCACGGTCCTAGTCATTACGGGCAGCGTAATGGCTCCCGATGCAGGTCGCCCTGCCAGACACTGTCGTAGGCTCTCCCATCGTGGGACTGCTTGCGCAAAACGCCGCGAACTCCGACCTCGTCCCCCCGGTCGGCGGTGACTTCTCGGCGCACGCCGAGCCGTACCGTCGTGAGCTGCTCGCCCACTGCTACCGGATGACCGGGTCGCTGCACGACGCCGAGGATCTGGTGCAGGAAACGTTGCTGCGCGCGTGGAAGGCCTACGACCGCTTCGAGGGGAAGTCCTCGATGCGGACGTGGCTGCACCGCATCGCCACCAACACCTGCCTGAGCGCGCTGGAGGGCAGGCAACGCCGCCCGCTGCCGACCGGGTTGGGCGCACCCAGCTCCGACCCGACCGCCGAACTGCACGAGCGGCGCGAGGTGCCCTGGCTGGAACCACTCCCGGACCTGACGAACGACCCGGCCGACCCGTCGGTCATCGTCGGGTCGCGAGAGTCGGTCCGGTTGGCGTTTGTCGCTGCGCTGCAACACCTCTCACCCCGGCAGCGGGCGGTGCTGTTGCTTCGTGACGTGCTGCAGTGGAAGGCCGCCGAAGTGGCCGACGCGATCAACACCACCACGACCGCCGTCAACAGTTTGCTGCAGCGCGCCCGGTCCCAGCTGGACGCCGTCGGGCCCAGCGCGGGCGACCGGTTGGCGGCACCGGATTCCCCGGAAACCCAGGACCTGCTGGCGCGCTACATCGCCGCCTTCGAGGCCTACGACATCGACCGCCTAGTCGAACTGTTCACCGCCGAGGCCATCTGGGAGATGCCGCCGTACGTCGGTTGGTACCGGGGCCCGCGGGACATCGTCACCCTCATTCACCAGCAATGCCCCGCCCAGGACCCCGGCGACATGCGCCTGCTGCCGGTGGTCGCCAACGGGCAGCCCGGCGCCGCCATGTACATGCGCGCCGGCGATCGGCACGTGCCCTTCCAGCTGCACGTCCTCGATGTGCGCGGCGACGCGGTGTCACACGTGGTGGCCTTCCTCGACGAGAAGCTGTTCGCGAAGTTCGGCCTGCCGGAGGCGTTATGACATACATCGACGTCACACCCGCGTCCGGAAAGGCGCTGCTGTTGCTGGGCGCCTTCGACATCGGCAGCGTCGGCTACGCCGCCGAAGAGTTCTTCATCTCCGGCACCGCTTCGTCCTTCGCGCCGAACGGCGAGCTCGGCCCGGACGGTCGCTGGGATGTAACACCCAGCGGGACAGCCGATTACACCACTCGGATCGTGGCCATCACACCCACCGATCCGGCCCGTTTCAACGGCACCGCGCTGGTCGAGTGGCTCAACGTCAGCGGCGGCATCGACGCGCCCGCCGTATGGATGATGGCGCACCGTGAAATCGTCCGGGCGGGATACGCCTACGTAGCCGTCTCGGCGCAGAAGGTGGGGATTGACGGCGGCGCCAGCCTGCTCGGCATGGACATGTCCCTGAAGACGCAAGATCCGGCCCGCTACGGCGGCTTGCATCACCCGGGCGACGCCTTCGCGTTCGACATCTTCTCCCACGCCGGCGAACTCGTCAGGGATCGGGGCGACGGCATCCTGGCCGGGCTGCATCCGCAACACGTCATCGGGATCGGCGAGTCGCAATCGGCGATGTTCCTCACCACCTACGTCAACGCCGTCGATCCGCTCGCCCGCGTTTACGACGGCTTCCTGGTGCACTCCCGATTCGGGCCGGCCGCACCGCTCGACGGGGTCTCGCTGATCGAGGGACTGGAGTCCTCGCGCGGGTCGCAACAGGCGGTGAAGTTCCGGCCGAACCTGCGCGTCCCACTGCTCACGGTCATCACCGAGACCGATCTGTTCGGCCATGTGCCGCTGGGCTATTACTCCGCCAGGCAGCCCGACAACGACATGCTGCGGGTCTGGGAGATCCCCGGCGCCGCGCACGCCGACAACTACACCATTCAGGTGGCGCCGATCGACTCCGGTTCGGCCCCGCTCGCCGACATCGTGGCCGCTTACGCGCCGACCAACATGCTGATGGGTCAGCAACTCGATCACTACATCAACTTCGGCCCGCAGCATCACTACGTGGTGCAGGCGGCGGTCGCCGCGCTCGACGGGTGGATCCGGACCGGGGAGCCGGCGCCCTCGGCCGCGCCGATAGCCATGCGCGAATCCGAGTCGCCCCAGCTGGTGCTCGACGCCAACGGCCTTGCCCAGGGCGGCATTCGGAGCCCCTGGGTCGACGTACCGATCGCGCGCACGTCCGGCGTCACCACCGACGAAAACCTGATGGCCGCGATCTTCGGGGCGGGTGAACCCTTCGACGCCGACACGGTGCGCCGCCTCTACCCGGGCGGCAAGGCCGAATACCTGGAGCGCTTCACCGCCTCGCTCGACGCGGCCATCGACGCTCGCTTCATCCTGCCTGCGGATCGCACCGAGATCCTGGCGCTCGCCGCCGCGACCTACCCCGGCGACGGGGCCTAGAACAACCGGCTGTCCGGTGCCGGCCCCGGCACGGGCCGGACCAGTCCCGCCCCGGTGACCAGCGGCAGGTCCAGCGCCGAGAGCAGCCCCGGCGGGGCGGCGCACACCGCCGGGATGGCGTTGACCATCCTCGAGGCGCCCGCGATCCGGGCGCCCAGGTCGTGGTCGTGGTCTTCCGCCATCTCGAATTCGCACCGCATGCTGGGCGATCCCTCGATCTCGACCCGATAGAGGCCGCGCCCGGAGGCCTGCCCGTACCCGAGGTCCTTCGGCGGGATCGAGATGCGAGGCTGCGGCCAGTCCGGCGCGATGTCGTCGCGCATCCGGGTGACGTGGTCGAGGACGAAAGTTGGCTTCCCAGCGACGTATCCGGTCAGCGTGGAGCGCATGGCCGCGATCGTCCCGGCGTCGATGTGGCCGGTGGGCGTGTCGAAGGACTCGGCGGCGGGAAGGCGTTCGTTGCTTTCCTCGATGTCGTCGATCTTGACGCCCAGTCCGGCGGCGAGCTGATGCAGGACCGGCCCCCAGCCGAAGGTGAAGATTCCCGGCTGGGCAGCGAACGCCTGGTATTCCGCGGGTTTGCCGAACCCCAGGATCTCGTACACCGCGGCCCGATCCGGGTAAGTGGCGTAGTTGAACATCTCCGTCACCCGGACCGACTCGATGACGCGCGAGACGCCTGTAAGCACCAAAGGCAGGACGTCGTTGGCGAAGCCGGAGTCGATGCCGGTGGTGAAGAACGACGCACCGCCGTCGAGCGCGGCCCGCCGTAGGGGATCGGTGAACGCCGCGTCGACACCGTCGGGAAAGACCAGCGGCACAACCGAACACGACACCACGTTCTTGCCGGCCCGCAGGATCGAGACCATGTCCTCGACGGCCTCGAGCGGCCGCAGGTTGGCGCCGGCGGCGTACACCACCGCATCGGCGCCGCCGGCGAGCATCGCCGAGGGGTCCTGGGTGGCCGTAACCCCGACCGGCCCGATGCCGCACAGCTCCCCCGCGTCGCGGCCCGCCTTGGCGTCGCTGTGCACGACCAGATCGACCAGCTTTAACTCCGGGTGGTCGATGACGCCGCGCAGGGCAATCACCCCCATCGAACCCGGCCCCCACACTCCGACCTTGATCACCGCGGATATCTCCTAATATTAGGATGCATGTATTTACAATTTGGACGGATGGTAGGGAGGTGGACATCGGTACGTCAACCGCCAAATCGCCGCCCACCGGCCGCGTGATGGATGTGCTTGCCACGCTGGCGGATTCGCCGGCAGGGCTGACGTCCGCCGAGGTGGCGAAGCGCTGCGCGATCAGCACATCCACCTGCGCCCTGGTGCTGGCCGAACTGGAAGGGCGCGCCTGGGTGGCGCGCCGCGGAGATCGCCGCTACGTCCTGGGCAGTGGCCTGTTCGGGCTGGTGCATGGGCTACGGGCGCAGTTCCCGCTGCTGGACCGGGGCCGCGACGCCCTGCGGTTTCTGCATGAAGCGCTCGGCGCGGGCTGCTCCATGTCGAAGATCGGCGGGCGGCACCTGACCACGGTGGACGCGGTCGGCCACGGAACCGACGGCGGGCAAGCCGTCGGCCAGCGCTTCCCCATCGACCCGCCGTTCGGCCTGGTCGCCATGGCCTGGCGCGACGACGAATTCGTGCGGGCCTGGCTGCACCGGGTGATGCCGCGGCTGACCCGGGCGGAGGTCGCCGACCACCAGCGGGTGCTCGCCGACATTCGCGCCCGTGGGTACGGCGCGTGGCGGTTCGACGACACCCACCAGTCGCTGCACGATCGCCTCGCCGAGGTGCTGACGTCCCTGGAGCCGACGGCGCGGGTGACCCGCCAGCTCACCACCCTGATGACGATGGTGACGCTGCAGTCCGTCACCGATGTGCTCGAAACCGATTTGGCCGCGGCCGAGTTCGTGGTGCTGCCGATCTTCGGGCCGGATGGCCAGCCGGACTACCAGATCGAGATCCACCTGGGCCGCTCTCCCGGACTGACACTGCCCGGGCTCGAGGCCGCGCTCAGGCATGCCCAGGGGCTGCTCGCCGCGACCGTGTCCTGACGTCGCCGGTGAGATTAGGCTGGGCCCATGGCTGCCCACGCGGACATCCGGCGTGCGGCCGAGCGGGCCGTCACCAACACACCCTGGCTGACATCGCGGCACTCGTTCTCGTTCGGCGACCACTACGACCCGGATAACACCCACCACGGGTTGCTACTGGTCAACAACGACGACATCGTCGCGCCCGGAACCGGATTCGGCACGCATCCGCACCGGGACATGGAGATCGTGACGTGGGTGATGAAGGGTCGATTGGCGCACCGGGACTCCATCGGCAATCACGGCGTCATCGTTCCCGGCCTGGCCCAGCGCATGTCGGCGGGCACCGGAATCCTGCACTCGGAGGAGAACGACTCTCCCACGGAGCCAGTGCATTTCGTGCAGATGTGGGTGGTGCCGGACGAGGCCGGCATCGCCCCCGGCTATCAACAGCAAGAGATCGGCGCGGACGTGTTGGACGGCACACTCGTGACGATCGCCTCGGGTATCCGCGGCCGGGACGGGGCGATCGACCTGCACAACCGCAGCGCCGCCCTACACGCCGCGCGGCTGCAGCCCGGTGACACCGTGATCCTCCCGCAGGCGCCCTACCTGCATCTCTTCGTGGCGCGGGGCGCGATCACCTGCGAGGGCGCCGGCGACCTGCGGGACGGTGACGCCGTTCGGTTCACCGATGCCGGCGAAGCGCGGGTTACGGCGAACGATGCGTCGGAACTACTGGTCTGGGAGATGCACGCTGAACTGGGGGCCGCGAGCCCATAGAGTGGGCGTGACAGACAGGAGCCGGCATGTCTCAATCGCGGCCGCAGCACGCGGCGCCGAACCCCAACCGGAACGTGAAGGCGGTCCGGACCGTGCGGTTCTGGGCGGCGCCGCTCGTGATCACGCTGGCCCTGATGTCGGCGCTGTGCGCGCTCTACCTCGGCGGCATCTTGAACCCGATGACCAACCTGCGGCACTTCCCCATCGCCGTGGTCAACGAGGACGCCGGGCCGGCCGGCGCGGAACTCACCGGCCGCTTGGTCAACGGCCTGGACAAGAACAAGTTCGACGTCCGCGTGCTCAGTCGCGACGCCGCCAAGCACGAGTTGAGCACCGGGCACGTGTACGGCTCGGTGCTGATCCCGCCCAGCTTCTCGTCGAAGCTGCGCGATCTGGGCGCCAGCGCGGTGGTGCCCGGTCCCGCGGAACGGCCGGTGATCACGATCTCGACGAACCCGCGGGCCGGCACGCTCGGCGCCAGCATCGCCGCGCAGACGCTGAACATGGCGATGGGCGTGGCGAATGGTGAAGTGGGCGAACGACTCCTCGCTTCGGTCAAGGCGCAGACCGGCGGCGCACCGCTGGCCGGGGCCGCCGAAGAGGGCCTGTCGACGCCGATCGAGATCGAGTCGACCGTGTTCCACCCGCTGCCCGACGGCACCGGTAACGGGCTATCGGCCTTCTATTACGCGCTCTTACTGCTGCTCGCGGGGTTCACCGGCAGTATCGTGGTCAGCACCCTGGTCGACGCGTTACTCGGTTACGTCCCAGCCGAATTCGGTCCGGTGTATCGCTTCGCCGAGCAGGTCAGAATCTCGCGATTTCAGACGCTGCTGCTCAAGTGGGCGATCATGGTGCTGCTGGGCCTGCTCACCTCCGCCGTCTATATCGCGATCGCTCATGGGCTCGGCATGCCCATCGACCTCGGCTGGCAACTCTGGGCCTTCGGGGTGTTCGCGATCGCCGCGGTGGGCATCACCTCCAGTTCGTTGCTCTCCGTGCTGGGCACCGGCGGCCTGCTGGTCAGCATGTTGATCTTCGTGATCCTCGGCCTGCCCTCGGCCGGCGCCACCGTGCCGCTGGAGGCGACGCCGACGTTCTTCCGCTGGTTGGCTGAATTCGAGCCCATGCACCAGGTTTTCCTCGGCACCCGGTCGTTGCTGTACTTCAAGGGGCACGCGGACACCGGGATCTCCCAGGCGCTGATCATGACGACGATCGGCCTCGTGATCGGGCTGCTGCTGGGCGGCATCGTCACGCACCTGTACGACCGCAAGGGATTCCACCGGATCGCGGGTGCCGTCGAGCTGGCGATCGCCCAGGAACACCAGGCTCAGCACAAGGCGCGCCAGGGCAAGCACGAGCGAACGGTCGCCGCCACCGAGCCGGAACCGTCGAGCGAAAGCCCAAGCGAGCAAACGTAATTCGACCGCCGCCCGAGCGTCATCCGCCCGTTATCTAAATTGACAGTGTGACGGATGTGACTGATGATGTTTATGTTGTATTCAGATCCGGGCGGAAAGGGCGATCGTGCTGACCCGAGGCGCCAGCTTGCGCCGGCTGGTGGCCGGCTGCACCGCCATCGTCGCCGGCATTGTCCTCGCGTGCACCACCGGACAGCCGGTCGCGCACGCCGCCGACGGCCGCGATCTGCTGGCCAACGCCATCAACACCACCAAGGGCTCCTACCTGGTCTATAACTTCGGTCCCGGCCATCCCGCACCGATGCTCAACGCCGGTGGCAGCTGGTACGAGATGAACAACGGCGGCCACCTGATGATCATCAAGAACGCCGCGGGCCGGCTTTCGCCCCACCTGCTGGTCGACACGCACCAGGGCGATCAGGCGCGCTGCGAGAACAACCCCGGCGCCCGCACCGGCGAGGGCCTCTGGCAGGCGTCGGAACTCTATGCGCCGCTGCAGGCGTGGCAGCGAATGGGCCAGCCCACGATCGCGATCAACGCGAACTTCTTCGACGTACGCGGTCAGAAAGCCGGCTCGTGGCGTCAGACCGGCTGCAGCTCGCCGCTGGGCGCCTTCGTGGACAACACCAACGGCCAGGGCCGCGCCAACCAGGCCGTCACCGGCACCGTGGCCTACCCGGGCAAGCAGGGCCTCTCGGGCGGCGGCGAAAGCTGGAGCGTCCTGACGACGATGATCCTGCCGTCGGGCGGCGCCCCCTACGTGGTGTGGCCCAAGAGCAAGAGCGACTACGACTCCGCCACGCCCGTGGTCCAGGACCTGCTCAACAAGAACGAGCGGTTCGTCGCGGTCTCCGGAATCGGGCTGCTGGCGCCCGGCAACACCGGGCAATTGCACGACGGAGGCCCCAGCGCCGCGCGGACGGCTCTGGCGTACGCGCGGCAGAAAGACGAGATGTACATCTTCGAGGGCGGCAGCTACACCCCGGACAACATGCAGGACCTGTTCCGCGGGCTGGGCAGCGACAACGCCATTCTGCTCGACGGCGGCGGGTCGTCGGCCATCGTGTTGCGCCGCGACACCGGTGGCATGTGGGCCGGTGCGGGCTCGCCGCGCGGGTCGTGCGACACCCGGCAGGTGCTGTGCGATTCGCACGAGCGGGCGCTGCCCAGCTGGCTCGCCTTCAACTAGCTCGGCCCGAAGCGGAAGATCAGCAGGCTGGCCGCCACCACCGCGGCCGTGACGGCGAACACCGGTGCGACGACGAACCGCGACATCGACGCCCCCAGGAACGCGCCGGCGCACATGGTCAGCACGACGCTGAGACGCAACGTCTGACGCGCGCCCGAGCCGCCGGCCAGGCGGCTGTCCAGACCGAGGCTGACGATCGTCGACGTCAGCACGGTGGTGGACAGCTCCTGGATGCCGAACTGGCGCGCACTGGAGTGCTGCAGGCCGAACGTGACCGCCAGCAAGCCGATCATGATCAGCTTGGTGTTGTCGTGGTACTGCAGGATTCCCACGCCCGCCAGGATCGCCAACCCCACCAAAAGGGTTATCTCCGTTGCCAATACGGTGGTGATCCACTGTCGCGTCCGGTCGGCGAAGTGCCGCGATATCCGGCCGCTGACGATGGTGGTGCACACGAACGTGGGCAGGGCCACGACCACCGCGGTCAGGTCGATGCTCGTCCTGGGCGCCAGCCAAAAGCCAAGGAAGATCACGTTTCCCGTCATGTTGGCGACGAACACATGGCCGAGCACCAGGATGCTGATCGAATCCGCCAGGCCGGTGGCGAAGGTCAGCAGCAACAGCGCCGCGACGGTCGATCGCTCCGACACCGGCGAGGTAACTGCCATGGCTCGTAGCAGACTGCGCTAGACGTGCGGCGTCAAATCCAGCGACGTGATGGTCGTCATCCTGGTCACCAGCCAGCGGCTCTGCGCGCGCTTGAGGAACAGCCGGTAGGACAAGTACTTCAGCGACGGCACGTTCTTGGTCAACGGGCTGGTGGACGTGGTGTTGGTGTAGACGATGACGACGGCGTTGGCGTCGTCGATCGATTCCACCGCCGCCCCGGTGACGTCGGTGTGGTTGGTGATTTTTGCCTGCTTGTTGGGCGCCACGATGGCGTCGACGAACTTGCGGTACTGCGCCTCGAAATCACCGCTGAGGTAGCCCGACGCGCGGTCGGCGAGGGTGTCCATGTTCTCCGGCGTGTAGGTCCACAGCGTGGTGATCGCGTTGGCCGCGGTCCGCGCCACCTTCAGTTTCGTTGCGGCGGCCGCCCGGTCGCTCAGGTACGGCTGTACGGTCGCGCCGGCGAACGCCGCGGAACCGACGAACAGTGCGGCGGCCACCGCGACAGTGACGGCCAGCCGCTTGCCGGCCAGCAATTTGCGCCGCTTGCGAGCGGGGGGTTGGTCCTCGGCTGCCTCGGCGGCCTCGGTGTCACCCTCGGCTGCCTCGGATTCCTCTGCGGCGGAGGCCGTTTCGTCGGCGCTGCCGGACTCTTCCCGCTCTTCGGTCGCCGCCTCGTCCGAAGTGGCGGCGTTACCGTCGGCGGTCAGATCACCTGCTGCAGGTTGCTGATCTTCCACTGCTTTCCTTCCTGCGTGGCGGTCGCCGTCCACCGATTGGCGTTTTCCCAAACTTGTTTACCGTCGGGCGATTTGGCGCTCACGGCGGTGGCCACGATCGTGGTGACACTGCCGTCGTCGTTCCACCGCTCCACCCCCGCGTCCAGGACGGTCCCGGTGGCAGGTTCGGCGCGGGCCACCTGTAGCAAGATCTCGTTCGCCTTGTCGCGGTATTCCTTGGCGAAGTCGCCGGTCGCCTGCGCCAGCACCCGCGTTATGTAGTCGTTGGCGTGGAACGGATCGATGGAGGTGAACTGCGTCATGAACCCGGTGACGTAGCTGAGGACCTCGCGATTCTTCGACGCGGCGCGCTCCCGGGACTGATGATCGACGAGCATCAGGCTGCACACCGTGATCGCGGCCGCCATGAAGACCGCGGCGACGGCGCCGGCCAGCGGCAGGCCCCACGGCCGCCCCGGCGGCACCGGATGCGGGACCAGCAGCGGCCCCTCACCGGGCTGGAACTTGCGGCGCGGGCTCATTTTCCGGCTCCCGGCGGTTTGGGCTTGGTCAGCACCATGAGGTCGTCGACGAGCCAACGGCCGTCGCCGCCCTTGACGAAAGTCACCCGGACGGTGGCGGAGATGTAGCGCTCGTCGGGCGCCGCGCCGCGGCGCCCCTGCATGAACATCAGCATCGTCGCCCGATCGGGCGACGCCGACTGGATCGCGTGATCGGTCACCCAGTACTCGTTGATGACCGGGTTGCCCTTCTGCACCATGTCCTGCTGGGCGGCGAGCTGGGTCCGGTACTTGTCGGTGGCCAGGGACAGGGCGCGGGCGAAGTCGTCGTGCAGCGATTTCGGGTCGTAGGTCAGCATCTGCGCGACGATCTTCGGTCCCTGCGTGTCCAGCTGCGCCCGCGTCCGGTCGGTGGCCCGGTCCGGGGCGAACACCGCCGCGTAGCTCAGCGCCGCACCGGCGATGCACAGCCCCGCCGCGGCCGCCACCAGGACCGTCGTCCACCGCCGCGCGTTGAACGCCGGCTCCGCCGTTTCGTGACGGCGCACTTCGGTGCGCGCCAGCATGTCGGCGAAGGTGCGGCGGCCCGAATCCCACAGCGGCCAAAGCCATCCCACCATCGAGACGGTGTCGAGCAGGTGCGCCAGGTCGCGCAGCAGCAGGCCCCACGGCCCGATCGGCTCACCGTCGCGCCGCACCACCGTGATGCCGAACAGCGCCCGCCCGAGGCTCCAGCCGACGACTGTCGGGAGCAGCAGCCGGTTCACCAGCACCAGCAGGATGACCACTCCGATGACCGCGATGCACAGCCACCACCACACGCCGCCGGGCGGAACGGTGAACCAGGTGACCGCCATCGTGGCCACCACCGCGGCACCCGGCAAGACGTCGACCGCGAGCGCGCCGGCGCGAATGTGCCAGGGCGCCAGGGCGGTCCGCGGAGACTGCTGGACGGCCGTGGCCGGTGGTTTGTCGACCACCACCGTCACTTCGTCACCTGGTCGAGCTTGGCTATCTTGTACTGGCCTTCGCTCTGAGCCATTTTCACCCGCAGCCGGTAGCCGGTCTCGTTCTGCGTCTGGTCGTTCGCGACCTTGACGCGGACCGCGACGAGCACCTCCACCGAGCCGTCGGGGTTGTTGCGCTCGACGGCCGCTCGCATGTCGGACACCTGGACGTGGACGTTGGCGGCCTGGTACGCCTGGACAAGCATGCTGGTGTAAAGCAGGGCCTGCGAGCGGAAAGCGTCAGTGCCGCAGTCGATGATCTTCTGCTCACTCGCCGCCATCGCGTTGGTGTCGGGGGCCTGGGTCGCCGACACGCAGTCGACGGCGGCCTTGAGCGCCGCGGCGTCGTTGCGGGCTATCGCCTGGCTTTCATGGTGGTAGCGCAACGCGACGTAACCGCCCACACCGACCGCCGCGGCGCACATCACGAGCACCGCCGCGATGCCGGCCAACCAGCCGCGACCCATCCGCGACGGCCGACGCTCGACGGCGTCGCCGAGCTCGGCACCGGGCTCCGACGGCTCGTCGGCCGCGGTCTGGGGAGCGGCCTGTTCGGTCGCGTCCTCGGGTCCCGCCGGTTCCCCCGCGGCCACCTCGGTTTCCGCCGGCTCCTCGACGGTCACGTCGGGCGCAGGCGGTTCGATGACACCGTCGGGCGCTGCGGAATCCTCGGGTGTCGCGCCGGAATCGATCGGATCGACGGCGGCCGCCGGGTCCTGGTTCTTAGGACGCCGTCCGCGCAGACGACGAAACTTCGGCATCGGTGGGGGGTTCAGCCGGCTGGTGCCAGCATCTCCTTCCATCCGTCGTCTCCTGTTCTGGCCGAGTTCTCGACGGAGTATTTAACTCCATCTGGCCCCACCAGTTCACCGCTTTGGGGACTGTAGGTCGCCACCGGAGGCCCGCTGGGCGTGTAGACACACGGGTTGGGCTGCTGGCCGTTGCACTGCACGGTACCCGACCCCGGCCGGGACAAGGGGTCGCTGGTCGGCGGGGGCGTCCCGGACACCCGGTCCGACGGGGCCGGGTTCAGGCCGGTGTCGATCGACGGCGCCGGGATCACCTGCCCGGGCTTCACGGGCTGGTCGCAGCGTGCCGCCGGCGCGGGGCAGGTCACGATTTGGTTGGGATCGCCGTACCAGGGGTTGGTACCCGCGGGCACGTACGGCTTGGGGTCGCGGCACTCCCGGGGCGTGGCCGCCCGCTTGCCCTCGACGTCCGTGCACGGGATGTTGCGCGACCCGCGCACGCTGTTGGCCGGGGTGTCCATCGGGATCTTGCAGTACGTGCCCGACGGCAGCGGCTGCATGCTGGTGTCGGCCGGGGACCGCCACTCCGACGCCGGGATGAAGCCGGTCAGGCAGGGCGGCGGCTGGTTGATCGATAAGGCCAGGTCCAGCGCCGCCATGTTCGGGAACGGCGCGGCCACCGTCTGGGCGATCGACGCGCCCTGAGGCAGGAACACCAGGACCTGCTCGACGCCGGTGTGGTAGCGCTTGAGCAGGTCGAACACCACCTCCAGATTCGCCAGTGTCTGCGGCAGCGACTCGCGGACGTCGTTGAACACGTCGTTGACCTGATCGGCCGTCGGCGCCGCCTGACGCAGGATGCTCTTGACGTGCGAGTCCTCCTGGGCGGACTGCGCGCCCAGCCGGTTCAGGTTGCGCGCCCAGCGTTCGATGGCATCGCCCGACTTGACCTGGCTGTCGAGCACCGGGCCCGAATTCTGGATGATGTCGTTGACGTCGGTGATGTTCGTCTTGAAATCACCGACGATCGCCTGCGTGGAGTCCACCAACCGCTGCAGGGCGGGACCCAGGCCGCCGACGGATTGCGCCGTCTCGTCCAGTAATTGGCCGATCTTGTCCTTGGGCAGCACGGCCAGCCCACGGTTGGCCGTGTCCAGCGCCGGGCCGATCTCCGCGGGCACCGTGCCCTTGGTGATCGTCTGACCCTCGGACAGGAACTTGCCCGGATTCCCGGTCGATTCCAGGTCCAGGTACTGCTCACCGACGGCCGACACCGAGTGGACGTTGGCGGTCGCGTCGATCGGGATCTTGTAGCGGCTGTCGATGCTCATCGTCGCTTCGGCGCCGCGCTCGGTCGGTTCGACGTCGGTGACCTTGCCGATCGTGATGCCTCGATACGTCACGTTCGCCGTCGGGTACAGACCGCCCGACGCCGGCAGTTCGGCCTT
The DNA here is from genome assembly GCF_001666785.1 of Mycobacterium sp. E3305. Classification (NCBI taxonomy): domain Bacteria; kingdom Bacillati; phylum Actinomycetota; class Actinomycetes; order Mycobacteriales; family Mycobacteriaceae; genus Mycobacterium; species Mycobacterium sp. E3305. The sequence goes on from NZ_LZJA01000186.1 coordinate 23,086, forward strand.
CAGCGTGTACCGACCGATGCCGGCCAGGCTCGGGAGCTGCAGGTAGTACACCCCGAGCACGAGGATCGAGATGACCGTCAGGATTCCGAATGCGATCAGCTGGCGTCTGATGAAAGGAGTCAGCAATTCCTGTCCCCCCTTTCCACCAGCGGCCCGCCGGGCGCGTCATTCGGGTTCGGCGTGTAGCGCACGTCCGGGATCATCGTCTCGGGGTCACGCCCGAACGACTGCTCGAGCGCGCGCAGCGCGCCGGACAACCCGGTACCGGTGAGGAACGCGTTGTCGACCGAGCTGTAGGTCACGTCGAGCGTCAGCGAGATATTGATGTAGTCACCCCGGAAGATCTTCGGCACGGTGTCGATGTCGAACGGCTGGGTCAGGATCAGCTTCAGCGCGCCGATCAGATAGGGCGAGGCGCGCCCCAGCTCCTTCAACGGGCATTGCAGCGCCTGCAGGTCGGTGTGCAGCGGCCCGCGGGCTTCCGACAGGTACTGGTCAGCGGCCTGGCTCAGCCGGCCCACCGCGTCGACGGCGTTGATCAGCAGGTTCTTGGTGTCGGCGAAATGCTTGATCAGTGGCGGGATGTCGGTGAGCACCCGGTCGAGGACGTCCGCCCGCGCGCCGACATAGGTCAGCAGCCGGTTGGTCGAGTCGATCGCGTGGGTGATGTCATCGCGCTGCTGGTTGAGCTGGCTGGTGAAGGTGTCCAGCTTGCCCAGGAAGGACCGGATCGCGTCGCCCCGCCCGTTGAAGATGTTGTAGACCTCGTTCTGCAGCACCTCGAGGTTGGGGATGCCGCCACCGCGCAGGATCAGCGACAGGCTGGCCAGCGTCTGCTCGGTGGTGGGATACGCCGAGGAGTTCTTCAGCGGAATGGTGTCGCCGTCCTTCAGCAATTCCTGCGACGGGTTGGGCGGCGCGGCCAGCTCGACGTGCTGGGAACCCAGCAGTGAGGTCTGGCCGATCTTGGCGATCGCGTTCTTGGGCAGCTTGGTGTTCTTGTCGACACCCAGCGTCAAAGTGGCGATCCAGTTCTTCAGCTGAATCTTCTTGATCGACCCGACGAAGACGTCGGCGACCATCACCTTGCTGTTGCCGTTGATCGCCAGCGTGTCCGGCACCTGCACATAGATCGTCATGGCGCCCGAGCCGCTGCCGGGACCACCGGGGATCGCGACATTGGAGATGCCGCGCCAGCCGCACGAACTCAGCACCAGCGCGGCCATCAGCAGGACCAGGGCCTGCCAGGACCCGCGGCGAATCGGCGGGATCAGCCTTCGCAATACGCTCACTGGCCACCCCCGATGTCAGCCGGCACCGCCGGCCCGCCGGCGTTGGGCGCCGGCGCCGCGACCGGCGCCGGTGTCGGGGCCACCGGACCCGGGGCCACGCCCGGCCCGGGTGGCGGCGGCTGGATGGGTACCGGCGCGTTCAGTCCGATTGGCGGCACGATCGGGTTCTCGTCGTACGCGTTCGGCGGTCCCGGCGGCGTCTGCAGGTTCGACTGGACGGGCGCGATGTTGGGGCCTCCCATGAGCTCGGACAGCGAGTCCGGGGTCATCAGACCGGCCGTGATGGGTCCGACCTGCTGGCCCTGCATCCCCGGCGCGACGATCCAGCCGGGCTGGGTGTTGCGGTGCGACGTCGGGGTGTCGGGAACCCAGATGCCGGGCACGGTGGTGTCCTTATAGCCGTTCGGCGGGTGCAGCCGATCCTCCGAATAGGCCACCTGCTTGGGCAAGGTCTCGGCCGTGCTGAACAGGTTCGCGCCGAACGGCAGGTAGTTGAACTTGATGGCGTCGAGGATGGGGGCCAGGTACTGCGCGCACAGCTCCGCGGACTCCTGGTATCCGAGCCGGCTGCCCGCCTGGATCGAGCTGCAGATGAACTGCATCGGGTTGGCGAAGTTGGTGATCGCCGGGATGGCGACCACCGACCCGTGCGACGGGTGATAGATCTGGTTGATGTTCGCCGCGGCCGTCGGGAGGACGTGCAGCGCGGTCTCCAGTCCGTTCAGCGGGTCCGGCTGCAGGATCGTGTTCGTCACCGTGGCCAGGTTGTTGATGTCGTAGGTCAACACCTCGCGGTTCTTGTCCAAGAACGGCCGCACGGTCGACAGCAGACCGTCGAACTGCTCGATCGCGTTCGCCAGGTCGTTGTCGTTGTGGGCGAGCCGGGTGGTGAAGTCCGCCAGGTTCTGGTTCAGCGCGACGAACTGCTGGTCGTCCTTGTGCAGCGCGTTGACGAACAGCGCCAGGCTCTTCACCACCGCGAAGAAGTCGCCGCGGCCTTCGTTCAGCGCGTTGAGCGCCGACGACAGGTTGCTCAGCGTCGTGTTGATCTCTTTGCCCTTGCCGGCCAGGCCGTTGGCGTAGGACTCGATGACCTCACCGAACGGGCCGGTCGGCTGCTCGGGGGTGGGGCCCAGCTTGGAGATGATGTTGGTGATGCTGTTGCGCAGCTGGTCCCACTCCACCGGGACCTGCGTGCGCTCCTCGGGGATCACCGCATTGTCGGCCAGCACCGGGCCGCCCTTGTATGGCGGCTCCAGCTGGATGGCCCGCGACGCCACCAGCGTCGGGTTCAGGATCACCGCGTTGGCGTTGGCGGGAACCCGGTACTTGTTCTCGTAGTGGAAGGTGACCTTCATCTTGTCGCCGGCCGGCTCGATCTTGTCGATCGCGCCCACCCGCAACCCCATGATCTGGACCTTGTCGCCCGGGTAGAGCGCGTTGGCCGCCGGGAAATAGGCCACCACGGTGTTGTTGGTCAGCTTCTCGAAGAGCCGCCAGCCGACGAACCCGACGACCAGGGCCAGCACGATCACCAGCGAGCCGATGATCACGGTCGCCCGGGTCAGCTTCGGTAGCCGGATGTTTCGGATGTCAAAGGCGGTGCTCAATTCTGGCTACCTCCCCCGGCAGCGCCGCTGCCGCCCGTTCCGCCCGGGTTGATGAAGGGCGCCGGCAGCTGGTTCCCCGGCCCCGGTGGGGCCGCGGGTCCCGGCGGGAAGCCCGGCGCGAACGTCGACGGCGGCGGCGTCGGCCCGGCCGGCGCCAGGTTCTCGGTGCGCGCGCCCGGCGGCGCCTGCGCCGGCAGCGGCACGGGCGTGCCGGGAACGTCCGGCGGCGGGTCGCCCGGCCGCCCGGCGATCGGGATGCCCGGCGTCGGGGGCAGGCCGCCCGGGTTCGGCGGGGAGGTCATCACGTCGACCGGCGCCGGGAAGCCCGGGCCGCCGAACGGTCCGATGCCCCCGCCGGCGCACGGCAGCGGGTTCCACGGCCGCGGCAGACCCTCGTCGCCGACGGTCACGTTGCCACCCGGGTTGGCCGGGGTGTAGGAGCAGGGCGACCCGGGAGGAACGGCCGGCCCCGGGTGCTCCGGAGTGCCTTCCAGCACCGGGGGTGCCGGCGGCGGTGCGCCGTTGGGCAACCGGGTGCCGTTCGGGTCGGGCCACCGGAATTCGGGCAGCCCGGCGCTGCGCCAGAAGTTCTCCGGGTCGATGCCGCGCTTCTTGAAGGCGGCATCCACCCACGGCTGGATGATCTGGTACAGCGCGAGGTTGTGCAGGACCACCTTGAAGAACGGTCCCGACGCGATGGCCTCGTTCAGGGACGGCAGGAACTTGCCGACCTCGGTGAGCCCCGCGGCGACGTCGTCCTTGCGTTCCTTCAAGATGTCGCTCACCGTGCGCAACTGTTCGAGCACGTGGTTGAGGTTCGGGTTGTCGTTGATGAAGCCCTTGACCTGTTCGGAGAAGGCGGCGACGTTCGCCAGCAACGCGTTGATGGCCTGGCCGCGCTCGTTGAAGGCCACCAGCAGGTTCTTCGCGTTCACCAGCAGGCGGTCGACCTGGTCGCTGCGGTCACCGAGGACGCTGGCCACCTGGTTGGCCTGGGCGAGCAGATGCTTGACCTGTTCGTCGCGCTTGCCGATGGTGTCGGAGAACTTGGCCACGCCGTCCAGCGCGGCGCTCAGGTGCGGGTAGGTCTGGTCGATGGTCTGCGACAGGACGTGCAGCGATTCCTTGACCGTGTCGATGTTCCAGCCCTGGGCGGCCTTGGTGACATCGAAGAACGCGTCGTAGATCTGGTAGGGCGTGGTGCTTTGACCGATGGGTAGCGAGTCGCCGGGCCTCAGTTTCTGATTGCCCCGGGCCTCGACGTCCAGGATCTTCTTCCCGAGGATGGTGTCGGTCTTGATCGCCAGCCGGCTCTCGGTGCCGATGGTTGCGGTGCCCATATTGAACTTGACCAGGATGTGGTCGCCGTCGATGCTGATGGCCTCGACCTTGCCGACGTCCACGCCGGCGATGCGCACCTTGTCGCCGACGCCGATGCCGCCGGTGTCGGTGAACTGGCCGTAGTAGTGCGGTTTGGCCATCAGCATCGGCACGCTGGTGAAGCTTTGACCGACGCCGATGACGAGCAGCGTCACGATGATGCCCATCAGGCCGATGCGAACCCGGTTGGGTGGTTCCAGTGTCCTCATTGCGGGGTGCACCTACCCGTCGGCTGCTGGAAGAGCCGGACCGTGCGGACCGGGCCACCGGCCTGCAACCCGTTGATCTTGAGGGTGATGTCGCAGGCGTAGAAGTTCACGAAGTCGCCGTAGGAGCCGATGGCGCGCCCGATCATGTTCAACGCGGTGGGCACCTTCTTCAGGTAGTCGTTGAGCCCATCGCGCTGGTCGATGAGCGGCTGCTGGATCGCATCCAGGTAGTTGAGGGTGTTGTGCAGCAGCCCGCGGTCCTCGGCGAGCAGATCGGCGACCGTCCCGGCGGCGTTGCTGATGTGCGCGGTCCCGCCCGCCAGCTGGTCGCCGTGGTCCTTCAGCCCCGTGATGAGCACCTCGAGGTTGTTGACCGTCTGGTCGAACTGCTGGCGGTGGCGGACCGTGGTGTCCAGGACGATGTTCAGGTTCTTGATGACCTCGCCGATCGCCTGGTCACGTTCACCGAGCTGGTTGGTCAGCTGCGCGGTCTGGTCGAGGATGTCGTTGATGGTGCCGCCCTGGCCCTGGAACACGGTGATCAGCGCCGTCGCGATGGTGTTCACCTTCTGCGGGTCCAGCGCACGGAACAGCGGCTTGAAACCGCCGATCAGAGCATCGAGGTCCAGCGCGGGCGAGGTCCGCGACATCGGGATGAAGCCGCCCGGCGGCAGCACCTTCTCGGCGCCCTCGCCCTCGCCGCGCTTGAGCTCCAGGTAGCGGTTGCCGATGAGGTCGAGGTAGCGGATCTGCGCGGTCGTCGACTGGTACAGCGGCACCGAGCGGTCGACGTTGAATTTCACCCGCGCCCGCTTGCCGCCGTCGGCCAGCTCGACCGTGTCGACCTTGCCGATCTCCACGCCCGAGGCGCGGACGAACTGGCCCGCCCGCAGCCCGCTGACGTTGGTGAATTCGGCCGAGTACGAGTTCGTGCTGTCGAACCGCATCTGGCCGAATACGACGATGATCATCACAGTGAAGATCAGCAGCACCAACGAGAAGATGCTGAGCCTGACGATTGTTCCGGTGATTTTCATGGGTTGATCGTGTTGTCCCCTACTTGGCGGCCCCAGACGTACTCGATGGCGTACGGCGAGCCGGTGTCGAGGTGGTTGTACGGCGCGATGCTGTTGCCGCTGTCCATCACCAATTCAGGTGCCGGCCACAGGTCGTGGGTGATCTGCTGCCAGCAACCGGGGGCGCCCCCCGGCCCGCCGCGCGCGTTCACCCGCGGCAGGTTCTCCGGGTAGGTGTACGGGTTCGGCGCGCCGCCGATGAGCCCTGCGAGCCCGCCGACCAGGCTGGCGAGGGTCGCCACCGCCGACACGGGGTTGGCCAGCAGCCCCAGCCCGGACAGGGCCTCGGTGTGGGCGCTCAGCGAGTAGCCGTTGCCGCCCAGGAACGACGAGGCCTTCGGCTCGATGTCGTGGTAGTTGCGCAGCGTGCAGAAGATCTCCGGGCTGTAGGTGTCCAGCAGCTGGGCCGAGGGCACCAGGTCCTCGGCGCCGCGCGCCAGGTAGGGGCCGCCCCGGTTGAAGATGTCGGCGCCCGTGTTGCCGAACCCGGCCGCGGACAACAGGGCCTGGTCCAGATCCTTCTGCTGCGCGTTGATCGTGCGCGAGGTGATGACCGCGTTGTTGAGGAAGTCGATTAGGTCGGGCGCGGCGTTGGCGTAGGTGTCCCCGAGCGCCGCCAACCCCTGAATGTCGCGGCGGGCCTGGGGCATCTGCGGGTTGACGTCATCGAGGATCGCGTTCGCGTTGACCACCGATTGCCCGAACCGGTCGCCCAGCCCGGTCAGCGCCTGGGCCGCGGCGCTCAGCGTCAGGTTCAGCTTGACCGGATCCACCTTCTCCGCGATCGAGGTGACGGTCTGGAACAGCGTGTTGATCTCCGTCGTCACCGACCGCGCGTCGATCACGGTGTGCGGGTTGAGCTTCTGCGACGACGGGTTCTTCGGCGTCGTCAGCGACACGTACTTGCCGCCGAACACAGTGGTCGCCTTGATGTCGGCGTTCACGTTGGCCGGGATCAGCGAGAGGTACCGGGGGTAGACGTCCAGGGTGAACTTCGCGGCCGGCTTGCCGTCCCGCACGGTCTCGGAGATGTTGGCCACCCGGCCGATCTCCACCCCGTTGTAGGTGACCTTCGAGCCGGGATCCATCACCAGCCCGGCCCGCGACGCCAGCATGGTCAGCTTGGTCTTGGGTGTGAAGTCGCCGCGGAACTGCCCGTAGACCAGAACCAGCGCCACGAGGGCGATGATCAGCGAGGCGATGCCCGCCAGCTTGTACGGCGGGTTGCGGGGTTTGTTGACCTTCACCGGTGACGTCATGGCTACACCGTGAGCGCGAAGTTGGGGTTGACGCCGTAGAGCGCCAACGCGGCTGCCAGAACCACGACCTGGACCGACACCAGCGAGAAACGCATCGATCGGCCGACGGCCTCTCCGACGCCGACGGGTCCGCCGCCGGCGTTGTATCCGTAGAAGCAGTGGGTGATCATCACGACCGCCGTGATGATGATGGCCTCGAGGAACGACCAGAACACGTCGTCGGGACGCAGGAATGTCCGGAAGTAGTGCTCGTAGGTTCCGTTGGATTGCCCGTACAGCACCGTGGTGGTGATCTGGGGGGACAGGAACGACATGATCATCGCCAGCGAGTAGAGCGGAATGATGACGACCAGCCCGGCCATGATCCGGGTGGTCGCCAGGAACGAGATCGACTTGATGCCCATGACTTCCAGGGCGTCGATCTCTTCGCTGATGCGCATGGCCCCCAGCTCGGCGGTCGCGCCGGCGCCGACGGTGGCGGCCATCGCGATGCCGGTGACGACGGGGGCGGCGATGCGGACGTTGATCAGCGCGGCGAAGAAGCCGGTGAACGCCTCGACGCCGATGTTGCCCAGCGAGGCGAAGCCCTGAATGGCGACCAGGGAGCTACCGGACAGGGTCACGAAGCCGACGATGGCCACGGTGCCGCCGATGACGGCCATGGCGCCGGTGCCCATGCCGATCTGGGCGATCAGCCGCAGCGTCTCCTTGCGGTAGTTGCGCAGCGCGTGCGGGATGTGGCCGAGGGCCACCGCCCCGAACCACGCCATCTGGCCGACGTCGTCGAGCCCGCGGGCCGCGGCGCCGCCGTAGCGGTTGAGGTTTTCGGCCGCCCGCGGGAAGCGGGCGCGCAATACGGCAGAGGTCGACATGTCAGTGGCCCGTTCCGAATCGCACGCCGATGGTCGTCAGCACCACGTTGACCGCGTACAGCGCGACGACGCAGAGCACGACGGTCTCGTTGACGGCGGTGCCCAGTCCCTTCGAGCCGCCCCGCACGGTCAGGCCGCGATAGCAGCCGACCAGCCCGGCGATCAGGCCGAACGTGGCGGCTTTCACGGTCGCGATGACGACCTCCGGCAGGCCCGTGATCGTGGTCAGGGTGGCGAGGTAGGCGCCGCCCGAGACGTTTTGCAGGTAGACGCCGAACAGGTAGCCGCCGACCAGGCCGACGGTGATCACCAGGCCGTTGAGCAGCGTGGCCACCAGCGTCGCGGCGATCACCCGCGGGACCACCAGCCGGTGGATCGGGTCGATGCCGAGCACCTCCATGGCGTCGATCTCCTCGCGGATGGTGCGGGCGCCGAGGTCGGCGCAGATGGCCGTCGACCCGGCGCCGGCCACCACCAGCACCGTGGTGAGCGGACCGAGCTGGGTGACGGCGCCGATCGCCGCGCCGGCTCCGGACAGGTCCGCGGCCCCGAACTGGGCCAGCAGGACGTTGAGCGTGAAGATCAGCAGGACTGTCAGCGGGATCGACACCATGATGGTCGGCAGGAAAGCCACCCGCATGATGAACCAGCACTGCAGGACGAATTCGCGCCATTGGAACGGCCAGCGGAACAACGCCCTGCCGGTGAGGACGCACATCCGGAAGAATCCCCCGATGAGCGTCAGCGGGGTCTGCAGTTGGTCGCGTACATAGCCGACCAAGTAGGGGCCCCGTCGACTCGCCGACGTTGAAGTCACCGCTGCCCCCTCCAGCTGATACCGCCCGCCTCTCGGCGCGGCGGCGGATCGTGTCGCACGCCTCTCCCCCTCACGGCTCCGCGGCTGAGGGCACCCCCACCCCTCGCCGTCCCCCGCAAGCGGGAGGTACGCCCAACGCGGCCGGGGAGGCCCCCGTTTCGCCCCGACCCAACGTGTGTGACCATCGGCTCCCTACTGACAAGTAGTAACGGAGACCACAGGAATGTACCCGATGGCCATGCACGTGTGAACTGCATCTGCACAATTAACCCTTCGTCAACAGCGGGCAAACGTTACAGGTTTCGTCAGCTTTCCTCCCTGCCCGTAAATTCTCTTGCACCGGAACGGTTTTCATCGATATTTGCGGTTCCGTAACGGATCCGTAGCTCAGTCTTGAGCACCTTACCGGCGGGGTTGCGCGGCAACGCGTCCACGATCTCGAGGGCCTTGGGATGCTTGTAACGTGCCAGCCGCTCGGCCAGGAACTCCTGGAGCTCGTCGAGCAGCAGCTGGTCGCCCGCGACGGCCGCGACCGCGATCGGCACCTCGCCCCACTTCTCATGGGTGCGGCCGATGACCGCGACCTCGACGATGCTCGGATGGCTGGCCAGGACGTTCTCCACCTCGGCGCAGTAGATGTTCTCACCGCCGGAGATGATCATGTCCTTCTTGCGATCCACCACCCAGACGTAACCCTCCTCGTCCACCCGGACGAGGTCGCCGGAGTGGAACCACCCACCGGCGAAGGCCTCCGCGGTGGCCTCCGGGTTGTTCCAGTAGCCACTCATCAAAGTTGGTGCGCGATAGACGATTTCGCCGACCTCGCCGATCGGCACGTCGTTCATGTTCTCGTCGACGACGCGTGCGGCCACGGTCGGGATCACCTTGCCGACCGAGCCGCGTTTACGTATCGCGTCCTCGCCCAGCAGCATGCAGGTGACCGGCGACATCTCGGTCTGACCGAACGCGGCCAGGATCTGGGTGCCGGGGAACGTCGCCGACATCTCGCGCAGCAGCGCGTCGGGCGCCGGCGCGGCTCCCCAGGACATCACCCGCAGCCTCAGGTCGCGGGGCCGTGCCTGTTGCTCGGCGCAGACGGCCTGCCATTGCGCGGGCACCAGGAAGAGGCCGGTGACCTTCTCTTCGGCCAGCACGTCGAGCAGTTGCCCAGGCTCGAACGCGCCGAGCGGGTAGATCACCGTCGGGGTGCCCAGCAGCAGCCCGGTCAGCATGTTGCCGATGCCCGCGATGTGGAAGAACGGGACGCCGACGAAACCGACGTCGCTGTTGATGTCGGCGCCGTTGGTGTACAGGCCGGTCATCGTCTGCCCGGTCAGGTTCGTGTGGGTCAGCACGGCGCCCTTCGGGCGGCCCGTGGTGCCTGAGGTGTACATGATCAGTGCCGGCGAATCGTTCGGGATGTCGACGGGCTCATGCGCAGCCCCGTGCTCGTTGATCAGGTCTTCGTAGCCGAGGACGCTGTCGTCGCCCGCACCGCCGGCCACGATGATCGTGCCTACCAGCGGCTCGACGTCGCGCACCCCCGCGGCCACCGGGGCGAGCACCGATTCGGTGATCATCACCCGCGCTTCGCAGTCCTGGACCAGGAAGGCGATCTCGGCGGGAGTGAGCCGGAAGTTGAGCGGCACGGCGATGGCGCCGAGCATGTTGACCGCCAGCACCGACTCGACGAATTCGGTGCGGTTGAGCATCAACACCATGACCCGGTCGCCGAAGCCGACTCCCCGACGGCTCAACGCATCGGCCAGCGCCGCCACCCGCTGCCGCAGGTCCCCCCACGTCACGGTCCTGCCCAGGAACCGCAGCGCCGGGGCGCCCGGTTGCATCAGGGCGTGCCGTTCGAGCTGGGTCACCCAATTCTGCCGCCGGGACAGGTACGGCTGCTCCGTCCCCTGCGCCAGATGGCTCGCTAATTGCGCGGTCAACTCCGGCCTTTCCCTTCACTCGCGCACCGCTTGCGCCAGGTTGATATTTGATAAAACATGGTGTTGTCTGGGTCACATTATGGCCTGAAAGCCCTGCTGACAAGCCCCGACAATAGTTTCAAACCAACCTCCGTTAAGCCCCCGAAAGCCCTGGCAGCCCCCGTGAACGCACCGATATCCACGCGACTGAGGCGCCGACGACCACTGCGCCGGGCACAGTTGTCCGACGAGGTCGCGGGTCACCTCCGGGCCGCGATCATGTCCGGTGCGCTGCGGCCGGGGACGTTCATCCGCCTCGATGAGACCGCGGCCGAGCTCGGCGTCAGCGTGACGCCCGTGCGCGAAGCGCTGCTGAAACTGCGCGGCGAGGGCATGGTGCAGCTGGAACCGCACCGCGGCCACGTCGTGCTTCCGCTGACCCGCCAGGACGTCGAGGACATCTTCTGGCTCCAGGCCACCATCGCCAAGGAGCTGGCCGCCGCGGCCACCGACCACATCAGCGACGCCGAGATCGACGAGCTCGAACGCATCAACGAGGCGCTCGCCGCGGCCGTCGGGTCCAGCGACGCCGAGACCATCGCGGGCATCGAGTTCGCATTCCATCGGGTCTTCAATCAGGCGAGCGGGCGGATCAAGCTGGCGTGGTTCCTGCTCAACGCCGCGCGGTACATGCCGGTGCTGGTGTACGCGGCCGATCAGCAATGGGGCACCGCCGCCGTCGACAACCACCGGCAGCTGATCGCCGCGCTGCGCCGGCGCGACGCCGCCGCGGTGATCGAGCACACCGTGTGGCAGTTCACCGACGCGGCGGCCAGGCTCACGGAAATCCGGGACCGCACGGGCATCTTCGACTAGCGGCGGTCGCAAGCGCGGCGAAGCCGGGCGCCGCGGGCCGGCGCGATAGATCCACCGCGGTCGCAAGCGCGGCGAAGCCGGGCGCCGCGGGCCGGCGCGATAGATCCACGGCGGTCGCAAGCGCGGCGAAGCCGGGCGCCGCGGGCCGGCGCGATAGATCCACCGCGGTCGCAAGCGCGGCGAAGCCGGGCGCCGCGGGCCGGCGCGATAGATCCACGGCGGTCGCAAGCGCGGCGAAGCCGGGCGCCGCGGGCCGGCGCGATAGATCCACCGCGGTCGCAAGCGCGGCGAAGCCGGGCGATGGGTCTATCGCCTTCAGGACGAGCCCGCGGCCAGCTGTTCGGCGCGCCGCTTCAGGCTTTCGGCGAGGTGGTCTAAGACGTTGCCGACGAGCTGCTTGACCATCGGCGCGGGAACCGGCATCGAGGTCTCGACGTCCAAGTCCACGGTCAGCAGGCTCGATGTGCCCATCTCCACCACGCTGAACAGCTGCTCCTGCTTGGTGAAGAGGTCGCCCTGCTGCAGGACGGTCTGAATCTGGTTCTCCGCCGGGTAGTAGACGGCCTGGATGAACACGCTCTGCATGCCTTGGTAGTCGGTGTCGAGCCGCAGCTGGCTGGGGCGCCCGTCGTCGTAGCGGGCGAGCACCCAGAGGCCCTTGATCTCCTCGTTCCACTGCGGGTAAGCCTCGAAGTCCGCGACGATCGCCATGATCGAGGCGGCGTCGGCGCTGACCTCGACGGTCTTGCTCATAACTGGCATTGGCGAAGCATAGCCGGGTGGGCGACGCGTCCCGGCGGTGCGGCCCGGGCGGCGATTTCTCGCGAAAGCCCCGGCGCCGCGGGCAATCTCGGGCCTATCGGTCCACGCGCGCCGTCGACAGCAGCGACCGGACGGGGTCGGGGATTTCGATCGGCTTGCGGCTGGTGCGATCGACGTAGACGTGCACCCAATGGCCCAGCGCGGTGATCGGCTGAGCCTGCCCGTCCAGCGCGGCCCGGAACACGCCGAGCCGGTAGGTGACGCTGCTGCGGCCCAGCCGGGTCACCGCCAGCCCCACCATGAGGCCCTCGGGGAAATGCAACTCGGAGAAGTACCGGCAGGCCGACTCGGCCACGATGCCGAGTGCGGGCGTGGTGAGCGGGTCCAGCCCGGTGCTGGTGTTGATCCAGGCGTTGATGGCGGTGTCGAACAACTGGTAATACACGGCGTTGTTCAGGTGGCCGAACATGTCGTTGTCGGCCCACCGCGTTCCGACCGGCCACAGCACCGGGAAGTCGTCGCTGGAGAGCCCATCCGGTGCCGGCGGCACCGCCGGAGCCGGCGGGACCGGGGGTTCCGAAGCCATGGTTGTATTCCAGCATGGTTCAGATTCGGGGGGCCGTGCTGGACCGGATCGGTCTGGCCCGCCCGTACGCCGAGTCCCGGCCGATCCGCGTCGTCGATCTCGACCTGGATCCGCCCGGCAGCGGTGAGGTGATGATCCGCGTCGAGGCGGCCGGCGTCTGCCATTCCGACCTGTCCGTGGTCGACGGCAACCGGGTGCGGCCGGTGCCCATGCTGCTCGGGCACGAGGCGGCCGGAATTGTCGAGCAGATCGGTGACGGAGTCTCGGATCTCGCGATCGGTCAGCGGGTGGTGCTGGTGTTCCTGCCGCGGTGCGGCCATTGCGCGGCCTGCGCGACCGGGGGCCTGACCCCGTGCGAGCCGGGCAGCGCGGCCAACGCCGCCGGGACGTTGCTGGGCGGTGACATCCGGCTCAACCAGGCCGGCCACCGCGTGTACCACCACCTCGGGGTGTCGGGCTTCGCGACGCACGCGGTGGTCAACCGGGCCAGCGTGGTGCCGGTGCCACCCGACGTGCCGCCCGAGGTCGCCGCCCTGCTGGGCTGCGCGGTGCTGACGGGCGGGGGCGCCGTGCTCAACGTCGGCGATCCACAGCCGGGGCAGACGGTCGCCGTCGTCGGCCTGGGCGGTGTCGGCATGGCGGCGGTGCTCACCGCGCTCAGCTACGACGGCGTGCGCGTGGTCGCCGTCGACCAACTGCCCGACAAGCTGGCCGGCGCGCGGGCGCGGGGCGCGCACGAGGCGTACACCCCCCAGCAGGCCGTCGACGCGGGCGTGAAAGCCGCGGTGGTCGTCGAGGCCGCCGGCCATCCCGCCGCCCTCGAGACGGCGATTGCCCTCACCGCTCAGGGCGGCCGGACGATCACCGTCGGGCTGCCGCCACCGGATGCACGAATCTCGCTGTCGCCGTTGGGTTTTGTTGCCGAAGGACGGTCGCTGATCGGCAGCTACCTGGGCTCGGCGGTGCCCAGTCGTGACATCCCCCGGTTCGTCGCGCTGTGGCAGTCGGGCCGGCTCCCGGTGGAGGCGCTGGTGTCCTCGTCGATCCGGTTGGATCAGATCAACGAGGCGATGGACAACCTCGCCGACGGCGCCGCCGTCCGGCAGCTCATCAGGTTCGACTAGCCGCTACCGCCCGCCATTTCCACCGGCGAGCGTGCGTGTCTGTGCGACGACACGCCGTTGACGGCGGCATTCTGCGCACGCTCACGCGCGACGGCGCCAGCCGCTACCGCGGGTGCAGGGGCGCGACGGGTTCCACCGCCGCTTCCGGCAGGCGGTGTTCTTCGATGTATTCCCAACGGATTTGGTAGCCCAGTCCGGGCGCCGACGGTATCTCGACGAAGCCGTCCGGTGCGAGGGGGTCGCACGGCGCCGTCAGGTACGGCGGCGCGGCGTCGTAGCGAGCCCCGGGCCCGAGCAGGCCGCGCTCGTAGTACTGGCAGACGTCGTCGCTGGTGGCGCCGAGGACCTGCAGGTTGCCGAAGCCGCTCATGTGCAACTCGCACCGCATGCCGACGGCCTCGCACATCCCGGCCAGTTTCATCACGCCGGTGATGCCGCCGCGCAGGACGTCGATGCGGCTGATGTCGGAGGCATGGCGCAGGATCCAGTCCGCGCGGGTGTAGATGCCGCCCTCGGCGATCTCGGGAGAGCAGATCGGGATGTCGAGTTCGTCGCCGAGCCGCCGGTAGGACTCGACCCGGTACTCCGGCATTGGGTGCTCGTACCAGTAGAAGCCCAGCCGCTCCAGCTCGCGCCCGACCCGCAGCGCGTCCTCGTAGGTGTGGTAGGTCCCCCAGGGGTCGAACATCAGTACCATCTCGTCGCCCACGGCGGCCCGAACCTCGCGACACACCCGAATGTCCCAGTCCACATACGACGGCCGTGGGAGCGCGAACTGACCTGTCGCCGGATTCCAGTAGTGGTAGGGGTGAATCTTGTAGGCGCCGTAGCCCTGGCGCTTGCAGTCGACGGCGTGTGCGGCGTATTCCTCGGGCGATCCGAGATTGTTGAAACTGCTGGCATACGCCCTGACCCGGTCCCGTGCGCCGCCCAGCAGTTTGCGCACCGGCAGGCCGGCGGCTCGGCCGGCCAGATCCCACAGTGCCAGATCGATTACGCTGCACACGTTTTCGGGAAGTTTCGCCGCCCACAGTTGGCGCCAGATCTCGGCCCGGTCGAACGGGTCCTGACCGGCGAGCAGCGGGCTCAGGAATTGGGTGATGATCGCCCGGTCCCCCGGCAGCAGGCCGTCCTGGTCCCCGTGGAAGTGGCCGCCGAAGTAGTAGCCCTCGATGCCCTCGTCGGTGATCACCTTGGTCACGGTCTGCACCACGCGGTAGTCGGTCATCAGCTGGCCGAACGAGATTCGGTCGACCCATGTCTCGAACGGCACGACCTCGAGGCCGGTGATCTTCATGGCAGCACATTCTGCCGACGGTCCGGGCGCTCAGAGTAGAGGCGAAGGTCCCGCACCGGTCTCGTGCAAGGCGCTGCCGAGGGCGTGCTCCTGAAGCGCGAACAGGCGCGCGGACGTCGGCGAATCGGGCAGCAGCGAGTCGAATCCGTGGCAGGTGCGGGCGAAGACGTGTAGTTCGGCCGACACCCCGGCCCGGAGCAGGCGCAGCGCATAGTCGACGGCCTCGTCGCGGAAGGGATCGATTTCCGCGCAGGTGATCAGCGCCGGGGGCAGGTCATCGAGCCGGGTCCGCCGCGCGGGCACGGCCGATTCCGGCACGGTCGTTGCGCCCAGGTAGTGGCCCCACATCAGGTCGGCGGCCTCACCGTCGAACGCCGGGCTGGCACGAAACTCCTTCTTGGACGGGGTGACTCGATCGTCCAGCACGGGCTGGTGCAGCAACTGGAAGACGACCGGCGGCACTGAGCCGTCGGCCGCCGCTTGTGCCAGGCACGCCGCCAGGGTGGCGCCGGCGCTGCTGCCGGCGACGGCGATCCGGGTGGGATCCAAACCGAGTTTGCCGGCGTCGGTCACGACCCACCTCAGCACGGCACCCGCGTCGGCGAGCGCGGCCGGGTAGGGGTGCTCGGGCGCCAGCCGGTAGTCGACCGACACCACCGTGCAGCGGCCGCGGCGGGCCAGTTCGACGCATTGGCGATGGTCGGTGTCCAGGTTTCCCAGCGCGAACCCGCCCGCGTGGCAGTAGACCACCACGGGTGCCGGTGAGGACCCACCGCGATAGATCCGCACCCGCACAGGGGGGTCGGCCGGCACCGTCTCTTCGCCGACCTGGACACCGCGCGCGTCGGTTTGTTCGGCGGCCGCGCGGCGGCGCTCGTTGAACGGGTCGCGGGTGAGTTCGATTGAGCGGAAGGAAAAGTCCGTGCGGGTGATCGCGAGGGCCCGCAGTTCGGGGTGAAGCCGGTCGACGCCGTCCGGTGCCGTCATCGGATCTGCACGCATTGGCCGCCGTCGACGACCAGTTCAGCGCCGGTGATGAACGACGCGTGCCCGGAGACCAGGAACGCGACCGCGTCGGCGACCTCGTGCGGTTCACCGATGCGCCCGAAGGCCGACGACGCGGCCAGTCGCAGCTGCGTGGCGTCATCGAGCATCGGGGTCGCGATCGGTCCGGGGAACACGGCGTTGACCCGGATGCCGAGGGGGGCCAGTTCGGCGGCGGCGTTCTGCGTCAGCCCGCGCAGCGCCCACTTCGCCGAGCCGTAGGCGGCGTGGTGGGGGAAGGGCCGGATGGCGCCGGTGCTGCAGATGTTGACGACGGCCGCACCACTCGCCGCCCGCAGGTGCTCCAGCGTCACGTGAATGCCCAGGAATGCACCGAAACAGTTGATCCGCCAAGAGCTTTCGAAGGCATCGGCGGTCTCGTCGGCCAGCGATGCGCGGTGCAGCGCCCCGGCGTTGTTGACCAGCGTGGACAGCGCGCCGAAGTGATCGATCACGGCACCCACGGCGGACCGCCATCGCGGCTCCGAGGTCACGTCGAGTTCGATCGCGATCACCCCGTCGTCGCCCAATTCGTGCACCAGGCCGCGCAACTCGTCGGCGCGGCGGTCGCACGCGGCCACCGAATAGCCCTCCGCGCGTAGCCGTTTGGCGATGGCCCAACCCTGGCCGCCGGCCGCGCCGGTCACCAGGGCGACGCGTTCGTTCATGACGGCGTGACCTCGGGGGTGTCGGACAGGCCACGGCCCGTGACGAACTGGCACCGCCGCCGCCGGAACCGCCACCGTCCGTCGGCGCGGACCAGTTCATCGTCGTACAGCGCCGGCCGCAGGTGCAGGTCGCCCGCCCGCACGAACAGGACCTGCGACCGGGCGCTGGCGGTATCGTCGTCGACGTCGACCCGGGAGACCCCCGTCAGGTGCAATCCGCGCGGGGC